>JBATIA010000091.1:0-6523 GCA_049667415.1 Ignavibacteriaceae bacterium | reverse complement strand
ATCTGGTTTTTCACAAAATTATAATGATGCACTTTTACTTAGTGAGCCAGGTTTATATACTGGTGCACGGGCTTTAGCGATGGGTAATAGTTTTACATCTTTAAGTAACGATATCTCTGGTTTACTTTCCAACCCTGCTGGAATTGGACTAGTAAAGAAAGTGGAACTCTCAGGAGGAATGAATTTTAACTCATTTAGTAATAACACAACCTTTTTTGGAGAAACCACAAATGCAAGTAAAAGCTCAGTTAACTTAAATCAATTCGGTCTCCTTTACCCGTTACCCGTTATCCAGGGTAGTTGGGTTTTTGCTTTTGGTTATAACCGGGTAAAAGACTTTAACAGAACAATGGAATTCGATGGGTTTAATCGTGGCAATAATTCAATGATACAGTCATTAACCGGTGATTTCAACGAGCAAGTTCCCATCACAAACGATCTGGGTTTAGCATATGAAATAAGAAATCCTCAAACGGAAGAGTACATAAGAGATACAACATTAATTAATGGATTACTCAATCAATCCGGAGGAATAAAAAAGCAGGGTAGTATAGATAAATGGGCTTTTGCCACTTCGGTTGAAGTAGCAAAAGGATTTTATATTGGTGGTACCTTTAATATCCTTTCAGGGAGATATAAAAGCGATAGTGACTACTGGGAAGATGATACAAGAAATAACTACGGTTCTGCTCTTGAACTAGTTCCGGGTGATGTAACAACCAGGGATTTTCAATCATTCAACCTCAACGATATAATTGATTGGGATCTATCCGGATGGGACGCTCAGGTGGGTATACTTTACAACTGGATTGATAAATTTAGATTCGGTGCCTCTCTTAAATTCCCAAGTTTTTACACTATAAAGGAAGATTACCTGGTCAATGCTGATAGTTACTTTGGAACAGGTAATGGATATACCCTTAATCCGGCAATTAATGATCCGATAAAATATAAGATTAAAACTCCTTTCGAATATACTCTAGGTGCTTCTGCAACAATTTCAAACATTACTGTTGCTGGTGATATAAAGATAATGGATTACACTCAAATGGAATTCACCGAAGGTTTTGATTATGCTTACAGAGCTGAAAGACAAGCGGAGATTGATGATCTTTTCTCTGCCGCAATTGATTATCATTTCGGAGCTGAGGTAAAAATTCCTAACCTTCCCATTTTTGGACGTGCCGGATTTATGTATCTGCAGTCACCTTATGCAGATGATCCCTCAGAATTTGATAAAAAATATTTAACCCTTGGTGGAGGAGTACTGGTTGATAATATATTTGGGATTGACCTTGCTTACGCTTACGGATGGTGGAAAGACTTTGGTGATAATTATGGTGTAAATGTTTCAAGAACTTTTCAGGATATAAGTGTTAATAACCTGATTCTTAACCTTTCAGTAAAACTCTAATAATTAAAGACCCTCAATATCTAAGGGAAGCTGAATCTTCGGCTTCCCTTTTTCTTTACAATTCAAGTAATAAAAAAGTAATTAACCTCATGTTTCATTTGAAACGGAAGATGGAACGGTATATTTTTTAAACTCATCTTAAAAAAAATTAGGATTGAAATCAAAGGAACCATTACTAAAATAGAAAGTAAGCAATATTACCTTATTCCTGACGGGCAGGACAATGAAATAATCTGTTCACTTAGAGGAAAATTTAAAAAGGAATATGAGCTAAAGAAGGATAAGCTCTTCTTCACAGATTTTATAGCAGTCGGTGATCACGTTGAGTTTGAAATGAATAAAGATGGAACGGGTGTTATAAATAAGATTGAGAGAAGAAAAAACCACCTTTCAAGAAAACTACCAAAAGTACGCGGAGCCAGTTACAGGGGTGAAAGACTTGAGCAGGTTATCGCTGCCAACGTTGATAACGTTGTAATTGTATCAAGCATTCACTCTCCTGATTTTAACAATCGTGTGCTTGACAGGTTTCTTGTTGCAGCAGAAAGTTCGCACCTAAATACTATTATTGTGTTGAACAAGATTGATCTCGATAAGTCTGGTATCGCAAATAATTGGAAAAAACTTTACGAAGAAATTGGATATAAAATCATTCTAACCAGCGCTGAAACAAATATGGGTTTAGAATCTCTTAAAAAAGAAATTTCCGGAAACAGGAATTTGTTTTGGGGACATTCCGGTGTTGGCAAGTCTTCAATCCTAAACAAAATGTTCCCCAAATTAAATTTAAGAATTAGTGAAGTGAGCCAATACTCCTCTAAAGGAACTCATACTACTGTTACTTCTGTAATGATAAAGGTTGAAGAAAATACTTTTATCATAGATACACCGGGATTAAGGGAAATTGATCCTTATGGAATAAGAAAATCAGACCTCGGGCATTATTTTGTCGAATTCGTAGAGTATATTAACAGTTGTAAATTTAGTACCTGCACGCATAACCATGAACCCGGCTGTGCTGTATTGGAATCTTTAGAAAAAGGACTAATATCAGAAGAACGCTATGATAGCTACCTTAGAATTTTAGACACGATAGAGGATGATATTAATTTTTAATGAAAATTTATACAGAAATTATTCTAAAAGATTTTTCGGCTTTCACAAAAACTTTTGGGAAGCTGGATGAACCGCACTTAGTTAGTTTCTCATTCCCTCTTGAACGATTCGATCCATTAACTTTAATCGATAAACTAAATGAATTTTATGATGATATCTTCTTTTTCAGGATTCCCAAAAACAGGCTGATAATTACCGGTTTAAATTCTGCAATTGAATTAACATCTGTTGGTGCAAGTCAATTTAGTTCTATTTCTAAAATTCTTGATTATTGGAAGAAAAATATTGTTAAAAACTGGAACGAGATAAATTTCGGCACGGTACCAATTGTATGTTGCACAGCTAAGTTTGATCCATTCAAATCGTCAGCACTCTGGAATGATTTTGAGCCCCTGAGAATTTACATCCCCGAATTTATTTTAACTTTTCAGGATGGCAATGTAACAGGGTTTTATAATTTTATTTTAGATAAGAATAAAAGCAATGCTGAAATTTTGAATCGTCTTTTGACGTATTTAAATAAATTTGAAGATCTCTCAAAAATTCCATCTGAATATTCGGAACCAAAAATTTATTCGACATTAGTATCAGGCAAAGAAGAGGTAAATGGCTGGCAGGAAACTTTTAATGGTGCTTTAACAGTTTTAAATACGGGTAGGGTTGAAAAATTAGTACTTTCGAGGGCATACAGTTTTAAATTTAATAATAAATTTAATTGGAAAGTTTTGCTCAATAATTTATCCGAAAGATTTAATGATTGTTATCTTTTCTTTATTAAAAGAAAAAGTTCATTCTTTTTCGGATCATCTCCGGAAATGTTTTTAAAAGTAACGGGTAATAATGTGGAAGTTGAATCTGTTGCAGGTTCTGCACCAAGAGGTGAAAAGATTGAAGCAGATAACCAATATGAGAAAGCTCTTCAAACAAGTGAGAAAAATCATCAGGAACATCTTTTTGTAAGTGATTTTATTTCAGAGATACTAATCCGATATTCCGATAATGTGCGAATTATCGAGGAAAAACAAATTAGAAAGCTGGATAATATCCAACATTTGATTACAAGGATTTCCGGTGAACTAAACTTTAAGAACAAGTTGTTTGAACTAATTGATTCGTTATACCCAACGCCGGCTGTTTGTGGAGTACCTAAAGAGTTGGCTATGCGTACTATTAGAAAAATTGAGCCTCACGACCGGGGATTATATTCAGGTATAATAGGTCTGATGGATTTTAATGCCAATTGTGAATTAGCTGTTTCCATCCGCTCAGCCTTAGTTAAGGAAAATACTGTCACAGCATTTGCCGGAGCCGGATTAGTCAAAAACTCAAATTCAGATGAAGAACTTCTTGAAACGAATTTAAAACTTAATACAATCCTTTCCTTATTTGGTAATGAAAATAAAAGTAAATAGAAATAATTTATGGACCCGGATTTTTATTGATCAGCTTGCTGCACTTGGTGTTCAGAATGCGTGCATTTCTCCTGGTTCAAGAAGCACACCATTAGCATATATTTTATCCAGGAATAAAAAGATTAGATCTTACGTTCACTTTGATGAAAGAAGTTCAGCCTTTTTTGCACTTGGTCTTGCTAAAGTAACCGGAAAACCTGTCCTTGTAGTAACAACGTCAGGTACTGCTGTAGCTGAACTATATCCTGCAATTATTGAAGCTTACCAACAACGTACTCCTCTAATTATCTGTACCGCAGACCGACCAGCCGAATTAATTGGAACCGGTGCAAACCAGACTATCAACCAGCACAACATCTTTAAGAATCATATACGTTGGTTTAGAGACCTGGGTTTGCCTTCAATCAGCGATGTTGGATTTCATTATCTTCAAAAAATAGCTATCAAAGCTTATCGTATTAGCTTGGCAGAAGATAAAGGTCCAGTTCATCTGAATTTTCCTTTTAGCAAGCCTCTTGAACCATTTTCATTTACTGATAAAGTGGGTAAGAAAATAGTACGCTTTAAATCACAGAAATTGACAAAGCAAAACTTTCTACCACCTTTCTCGAGGTTAGATAAAAATAATCACTTCAAAAAAGTTGTTAAGGATATTATTGATTCTGAAAAAGGGATAATTATTGTAGGTCCGATGGAATATGATGTTCAATTACCAAAAAAAATTAAAGAACTCTCCACTTTCCTTAAATATCCGGTTTTTGCGGATGGTATTTCACAACTTAGATTTAATGTCACTAAAAACGAACAACTGATAATCTCTAATTTTAATTCGATTCTCACCTCAACTAAATTTATAAGCAAACAGAACACTGACATAATTCTTCAATTTGGGAGGACTCCAACTTCTTCGACACTGGAAACATTTCTTGAAGAAACAAATGCGAACAGATACTTAGTTGATACTTATGGTGATAACCACGATCCTGCAAGAAATGCAAAATCAATTTTCACAATTGAACCAAAATTATTCTGCCAGGTTTTACTTTCGCATCTTAAAGAAGAGAACTTCAAAAGAAATAAATCCAGCTGGTTAAAACATTTTATTCAGGCTGAAGAGCTTAGTGAAAGAATAAAAACAAAAATTATTGACCATGGAAAATTTCCAAACGAACCGTCAATCATCCACGAAGTAATAAAACTGATACCTACAGGCAGTAATTTAGTAATAGGGAATAGTCTTCCGGTAAGGGATCTTGATAATTTTTCAAATAAAACTTTGAAACGGATAAAGATTTATTTCAATCGGGGTGCAAGCGGTATTGATGGAATTACTTCAACTGCACTTGGAATAGCTTCAAAAAAGAAACAAACTTTTTTAATAACCGGGGATCTTTCTTTTCTTCACGATCTAAATGCTCTTGCGATTGCATCGAATAACTCAATTCCTATAACCATGATCGTTATAAATAATAATGGTGGGGGAATTTTTGAATCGCTCCCTATCGCTAACAAAGTCAAACATTTTGAAAAATTTTTCATTGCTCCGCATAATCTTGAGTTAGGTGATATTGTAAAATCTTTTGGAATTAATCATCAATTGATTAAAACACGGAGAGGACTTCAGCGTCAACTAAAAAATAGTCTGAATAAAAATCTGCCTTCTGTGCTTGAAATAAAAACCGATGCAGTTAAATCTGTTGAACTGCGCAAAAAGATATTCAACGATGTGAAAAAAAATCTGGAAAAAGAATTTTAAGAATGATTGTTCAGTACCTAAATCTAAAACTCCATTTTGATAATTTTTCTGATTTTAACCCTGGTAAAAAGAATATAATTTTACTTCACGGTTTCACAGGTTCGGTAAATGACTGGAAGGATGTTGCAAATAAAATAGACAAACGCTTTAATAAGATTGCGATTGATTTAATCGGACATGGTAAGACCAGCTCACCCACCGACTTAAAATTTTATAATATCGATTCTATTACAGATCAGATTGAAGAAATAATTCAGCAAATTGGGTTAAAAGAAGTCATTCTCTGTGGTTATTCTATGGGTGGTAGAGTGGCACTTAATTTTGCCTTAAGTAAACCACAACTTGTAAGGGGACTGATTCTTGAGAGTTCTTCAGCGGGCATAAAAAACAAAAATGAAAGAGAAAAAAGAAAAATCAGTGATGAAGAACTTGCTTCCTATATAAACAATAATTCAATTGAAGATTTTGTTACCAAATGGCTGGATCAGGAAATATTCGGAACAATAAGAAGATTCTCAAATGAGAAAATAAAAAGGATCAAAGAAGAAAAAATGAAAAATAACAGAACCGGTTTGGCTAATTCTTTAAGAGGATTTGGAACAGGTGTGATGCCTTATCTTGGGTCTGAATTAATTAAATTAAAAGTTCCGATTCTTCTAATATCAGGTGGACTGGATGAAAAGTTCACACAAATAAATCAAAGTCTTAGAAAACTATTCCCTTCTGCAAGACATAAAATAATTTCAACGGCAGGGCACAACGTGCATCTCGAGGAACCGAAGAAGTTTGTAGAGGCAGTTAACGGGTTATTGAAGAAATTCTGAA
>JBATIA010000090.1:0-6552 GCA_049667415.1 Ignavibacteriaceae bacterium | reverse complement strand
AGAAAGAGACCAATTAATTAAAGCATTTGCTACAAAAGCCGAAGTCATTTTAGGAGGGTTACGTAAAGACTATGATAGTGAATTGGAAAATGAACTTGTTGTACCATTGACACTAGATTTAAATTTTTTAATTAAAACCGGGCAAAAATCCTCATCAACCTCCAAGAAAGATTTTAAGAAGAATGACTCAAAAGCAAATGAAGATAAAAAAGTTGCAGACAAATCTGAGGAACTATCTGAAGATGGGCTCCCCTGGAATTATGGAACAAAATTTTTAGAGAAAAATAAAGGCGTTAGACCAATTGACGAAAGTCAATCTATGAGACCGTTGGGGAGAATTGATTCAAATATTGATTTGAGAAAAGGATCAGATATCTCAAGTGAAAAAAGAGCCAGATTAAATGAATTCGAACCTGTCCGTTCACACTTATCTAGTGAAGAAGTAGAAAAAGATTCTCCGGAAGATGTTGATACAATCAAGTTTATCCTTGCAAAATCTCTGACAGATACCAACGAAAATAAAACATCGAAATCATTCACAGAAGTTAGATCGAAGACTGGGGCTCGTCTTATTAAAGAAGATACAAAAAATAAAAAATCCCGATCTTCAGGTCGTCTTTCCGAAACCAGACTTAAATATCAGAGTTATAAGCAAGGTAGAAATTATCTTCCTCTAATAATTTTATTTGCATTTGTTATTATAGCGGGCGCAGCAATTTATTTTTACTTTTTCAAAGGAAATGGAATTGATGAAGGGTCTGGCAGGATTGTATACGATGTAAAACCACCGACAAATGTAAACGTAATTGAAAGAGATAATGAATTTGCTGTGACTTATCCTTATCCAAAAATAGATGGCAGGAACAAAATATCCGGATATAATCCTGATGCTTTCTTAGTTGCGGAAGTAAAACCGGAAATAATCCTTGACAAAAAACCTGAAGTAAAACCTACGGTGAAGACAACAGAAACTAATGTAGGCAAAGAGAAACCTAAGACTAAAGAAACAGCGACTACAACTATCGAAGAGAAGCAAGAAACAACACCTAATGTAACCGAGGAGAGAAGCAGCAGAATATTTTTATATAAAAATTATTATGTTGTTAATGTTGGCAGTTTTAACTCCTCCGAAGCTGCTAACAGAGAAGCTGATAAGTACTATGACTTAGGCTACAATGCTTTCGTAGAAGTTATAGAGAAGCGTGGTGGACGAGCAGAATATAAGTTAAACGTTGGCGATTTTACTTCCGAAGAATTTGCTCGACAATTCGAAACAAAATATCTTAGAAAATAAATATTGGAGAGATATGAACTTATTTGAAATATTTCTAAAGGGCGGAATAATAATGTGGGCGATTTTATTTTGCTCTGTGATTGCATTGGCAGTTGCTATTGACAGATTTATGGTTCTCAGAAGAGTAAAAATAAATTTACCTGCATTTACGGTTAGAATTAGGGGATATATTAAGAACAAGGACATGAGCGGAGCTGCATCATTTTGCCTGAGAGAAAAATCACCAATGGGGAACATGGTTAGAAAAGGTTTAAAGAAATTTGGGATGGGTCACGAAAGAGTGAAAGAAGCCATAGAAAATGCCGGTAGGCAAGAGATAAGCAAACTGGAAAAAGGATTGTCAATCCTGGCAACAATAGCCGGTGTTGCACCTTTACTTGGTTTTCTGGGCACTGTAACCGGGATGATTCAGGCGTTTATGAGGATAGAGGATCTTGCTGGTGCAGCCAACCCCAGTGATCTGGCAGGTGGTATCTGGGAAGCACTAATAACAACAGCCTTCGGTTTAATTGTTGGAATTCCGGCTTATGCATTTTACAATTATTTTGTAAGCGCTATTAAGAAATTTGTTTCTGATATGGAAACGGTTGCAAACGATGTTGTTGACACTATGCAGGATTCATCCAAAGAATCTATTGATTTTGAAGATGAAATAGAAATTGATATGTAAGGGAATAACATGAGATTTAATACATCAAACCAACCGTTAAGCGTATTCTCATATTCTTCTTTAACAGATATTGTTTTATTACTTGTTATATTTTTTCTATTATCATCACAGTTTGTAATTCAAACCGGGGTTAAAGTTAAATTACCGGGTTCAGAAACTAATGAGTCATCTGAACTCACTAACATGATAGTTACTATCACCTCTGCGGGAATAGTTTATGCCGGTCCGGATGAAACAAACATTGAACTTCTTCCTGCAAAGCTTACCGAAATGATCGGTGTAAATAATGAGAATAATCTTGTTATAAGGGCAGACAAAACAGTACAGATCGATTTAGTTATTAAAGTTATTGATGCAGCTAAATCGGTAGGCATTGGTAAATTTACTATTGAAACGGAAAAAGAAAGTCCATAAATAAAATTGAGGGATGCTATGTTTTCAAAAAAAAGCTCTAGGGTTTCGTACTCAATCTCGTTTGTTTTACATTCAATTATAATTGGATTATTTCTATTAATTAATCTTTCATTTGATTATGCTCCGTCTGAGTTTGTTGAGCTTTCATTTGGTAATTCAGGCGAGACTGGTTCTTCCGGGGCACAGGGAAACAAAATTGATATTGTAAAAGAGACATCAAAGCAAAGCGAGAGGGAGACATCCGAAGAAAAAAATCCTGAAGTTAAAGAAGTTGAATTACCTGTGGCTAAGAATACTGAGGATGAAAATATTATAAAACCCGCTAACGATCAGAAGGAAATTGCAGAACAGAGAACTGAGTTAAGCACTGAGCAAGTTGTTTCAACTTCAAGAACGAATGAGGAAGGAAATGCAGCTGAGGTAAATGGTAACTTTGGATTTGACATTGATTGGGGCGGAAAAGGAACAAGGAAAATATATAGCTTCATTCTTCCACAATATCCTGAGGGTGTTAAAAAAGAGGTAAACATTAAACTCCAGTTTACAATTTTACCAGATGGAACAGTGGGTACTATAATTCCAAAGATTAAAGCTGATACAAGATTAGAAAATGCTGCTATAAACTCTCTTCGTCAATGGAGGTTTGAAGCATTAGGGTCTAATCAGAAACAGGTAGAGCAGATGGCTGTTATTGTTTTTCCTTATCGATTGCAATAGGTTCTCTATAATAAATTCTGTAAAAGAAATATTCAATAATTGTTAGGAGAGCCAGCGAAAAAGTATCCCTGTCAAAATATAATCCCAATCCCTTGGGCTCCATTAAAAGTTTTGCAATCATTCCGGTAATTGTCCATCCAACAGCAAATAAAATTAATATCAGTGCTACATTTATGAACGCTGATGAAATACCATCACTTTGCCATTTCCAGGTAAAAATTATAAGTATAAATAAAAAGTGTACGAAAAAAATTATCGCTGATATCATTTTGGCTTATTAACTACTTCTTTTGTTTATTATTGCTGCCCCGAGAGTACCGCCCAGCATTCCAAAAATTGTATACGTAATGAGATTAGCAAGTGTAATCAGAACAGAATATAGTAATGAAAATCCTGTTGACTGAATTTCCTTGACCATTTGTCTCAATATTTCAAGTGATTCTTCGGCGGCTGGTCCCAGATTCATATCCTGGATTATTTTTTCAGATTGCGGCATAGCTACTATGAGATCATTTGCTCTTGTGATATAAGTTAAGATCACTTCAAACCCGCTGGCGAATAAAGCAGCGAATACTCCGGTAAGCAATCCCAGGAATACACCAGTTGCTGTTCGAATCGTTAATATATCCGGATGAGATTTCTTATATAATCCTACCGAAAATCCTGCTGCAACCGGCACAAGCAGGCAGCAAGCTACACTTTCTATACCCGGTATAGTTGTTAAGACTGCCACACCGAATCCGCATACAAGAGCTGATAAATATTTTTTATTCATTCCCCATATCAAATATTTGTTTCAAACTAAATTTTTCAATCTCTGCTATTATAAAAAAGTAAATTACACTTCCGGAGATTATACCAGTAACAAGTGCCATCAATTTTGAATATGAATATATTCCTAGTGATATTAGAAGCACATCAATGAGCAGTGGCAATATTGAAATCAACAGAAGTCTTTTACTAACAACTGGACGAATAATAAATAATCCAGCAATCACTGCAATCAATACGCCAAAATATATACCTGCACATCGTGCACATACAAGCATACTGTTATTATCGATCGAAATACATTTAATACTGTCTTGATGGCAAACTGTTGAATAAAGTTTGGATATAAAAAAGTTTGTTAATGGATTATCAATCGTCGAAACTAGGGGTAGTAAAAATCCCGTTACCCAGATTGCTAGTAACGATAAAAAGAGAAATCTAACACAAAGTACATACAGAGCGGGGTTAAAACCGATAAAATTTAAATTTTTTAATAATGCGATCTGCAATTCTCGGATATCATATTTTTTTATAAATAAATATTTTCTTCTTTGAAAGAAGATAAAGCTTGCTATTAAAAATAAATGAGGAGATTATTTCTAATTTTTCTTCAAGTTCATTTAGTATTACCTTCTTTAAATTTAATTTAGCAGAGTTGAGATTTGCTACGTATATATTTTCTTTAGTTGTGACTGTCATCCAGTCAAAAATAATTCTTATGCTGGTAATTTCTTCTTCAGCGGAAGCCTTACCTACACCATTACCATACTGATCGAATATGATGATTTGACTACCATCAATTACAAATATGTTATTCTGTCTGGAGACGGCAAGCTGCCTGGGTTTCAGAAGTGCATAGTTGCCATAATCATACCCACCAAAGTTTTGAATAAAATTACCAAAAATGTCGAACTTAACTATGCGTGAGTTTTCTGAGTCGAGTATAAAAACATCTCCCTGGTTTGACATAACTGCGCTCAGTGGGTAACCAAATCTTTCCTCTTCGATTTCACTATCATGGGTAAAAATTTGAAAATTGTAATTTAAATTTTTATCAAATCTTTGAATTCGATGATTGTTTTTATCAGCAATGTAAACTTTCAAAGCATCTGCAAAAACATCAGCAGGATTATCAAATGCACTTTCTCTCCAACCGTATCCGCCGATTTTTTTTAATAAATTTCCTAAAGTATCAATTGCGGTAACTTCATCTGTGGTTATATCTGTAACATAAATAAGACCTGCCGGGTTTATATAAAACGATGAAGCATTCTTAAATTGGCCTACAGTACTTTCCAGTTCAAATTCTTGCGCAAAAGAGAGGGTTATAAAAACAAAAAGAAATAGATGTAAGACTAATTTCATTTCAAGTATTTTGATTTTTTATAACTAATATTAGTGATTAATGAAGTTAAAAAAAATAGAATTTACAACTAAGAATTTGGTATCCAATGCTTGAGCATAAAGGGTGATGATGCAAATAGAAATAAGGCTTCATCTGGGTTTAATATCAAGTGAAGATGGCAATTATCGTTGCAATTAGAAAGGTGCTTTTCTATATTTGATCCTCAAATATTGTCCCGTGGTGTAACTGGTTAACACGTCTGACTCTGGATCAGAAGAGTCTAGGTTCGAGTCCTAGCGGGACAGCTTTTATAATCGTAGATGGAAAATGGAATATTAAACTATTCTAAAAACATCTGACATTTAACCTCAAACGTTTTAATACCGGCGCGTTCGTCTAGTGGCTTAGGACGCCGCCCTCTCAAGGCGGAGATCACGGGTTCGAATCCCGTACGCGCTACAAATAATTTTAATTAACAGTAGAATTAACGGGTTCTCCCGAAGGGACTCCTATGGAGGAATCCCGTACACGCTACAAATTTAGGCGAGCAATATTGTTCGCCTTTTATCTTTAAATTTACACTTACAATGAAAAGATACGATAAACATATATTCATATGCGAGAATAAAAGACCTGAGGATGATCCGAGAGGTTGCTGTGCAGATAAAAACAGCCCATCGGTTCGAGAATTTTTTAAGAAGCGTATTAAAGAGCTAAACTTAAGCAAGAGTGTTCGAGCAAATTCTGCCGGATGCCTTGACGCATGTGAGCACGGTGTTACCATAGTTATCTATCCTGAACAAATCTGGTATGGAAAAGTTACTGCTGAAGATGTTGAAGAAATTTTACAGAATCACATCATTAAAAATCTTCCGGTTGATAGATTAAAAATTAAGGATGAAAGATTTAACAGGGATGAAACCAAACTCTGAAATAGCCAGGGCAAATGAAATTCTTAAGCGATTAAAAAATGAGTATCCTGTCGCAAAAATTGCTTTGGAATTTGGTTCACATTTTCAGTTACTTATTTCTACGATTCTTTCCGCACAGTGTACAGATGAAAGGGTAAACCTGGTAACTAAATCACTCTTTAAGAAATATAAAAAACCTGGGGACTTTCTTCGTACATCAAATAAAGAATTAGAGAAAGACATCTATTCAACCGGTTTCTACAAACAGAAAGCCAGAAGCATAAAAAATTGTTGTCAGGTTCTTCTGGAAAATTATAAAGGCAAAGTCCCGGCAGATTTTGAATCGCTTAATACTTTACCGGGAGTTGGAAGGAAAACAGCTTCAGTTGTAGCAGGGAATGCTTTTGGTATTCCGGCAATTGCTGTTGAC
>JBATIA010000089.1:0-1520 GCA_049667415.1 Ignavibacteriaceae bacterium | reverse complement strand
ATTCTTCCCAAAGAAAACAACGGGAGGTTTTAAAATCTCTCCAATTTTTATTTTTTCTACTTCTATGTGGTCTTTTATCTATTGAACATTAACGCCTTTAATCAAAAGCCATATACCAATTACTATTTCAAAAAGACCGCTGGGTGCCCAAAAAATTATTTGATTTACCGGCATCACTGCATATTCCGGTGCAAGAATGAACATTAAAGCATGGATAAAAATTAGTGTAAATGAAAGAACTCCAAAACCGGCTAATATCGTCGGGATATAATTCGATTTTAAAAACAAATAAGAAAAGACAATCATATCCAGACCAAGAAAAACCATAGGGATAGAAAATAATGCAGTATGTGAATTGAGAATTAATCCTGCAGGGAGTTGCAACTGTTCTGCTGTAAATACTGTTAGTGATCCTTCTGTAGTTAAAATTTGCAAAGCAATAAAAGAGACAAGCACAATTACTGCCGCTATAGTTGCTTCTACCACCTTCAAAAGAAGTGCAAACATAGCAAGATTCTTACTAACTGTTTTGAGTATTATAAAAAGAGCCAGAGCCAAGACTATCAGACCTAAAGACATAATTAGTTCTATAGTAAGACCCATACGAAATAAAAACTCATTAGCCATAATGTTATTAGCTGTTGCCGGAGCATTATTCGCAACGTTAAATTTCGATAGTATTAAAGCCCAATTAAGTGTGGGTATTATAAAGCTGAAGAGAAACATGAAACCTGCAACTTTTGCAGCTTTATGTTGTGAGATTTCGATGTCAGAATTTGTCATTTAAATTCCTCTTATTTTTTCTTTCCAATTATAAACAAGCTTTTAATTTTGTTTCCGAGAATCTTTGATTCTTCAATCGAAAATCCTGTAGATTCCATCAAAGCTCCAAGACTATTAGGCGAAAATCTATGAGTATGCTTGGGTGGCTTGCCCCAAACCTTAATATATCTGAAACCTAATTTGATTATTTCTAACGTCTTCATTTCATGAGAGGTAAAACTTGTTATGATGAGCAAACCATTATCTTTTAAGATGCGATAACATTCCTGAAGAACCCTTAAAGGATTTTCTATAACATGAATCAAGTTGGCCATAAAAACAGTATCGAATTTATCTGATTCAAAAGATGTGCTGTAGCAATTCTCTTTTTGGAATGTGATATGTTTGACGCTGTTTAATCGTTTTTTTGCATTCTCTAGTAGTTCCTCTGACAAATCAGTTGCAAAGACCTGATTAGAGTTTTTTGCTATTGCTTCTGTGAAACAGCCTGTGCCACATCCTAATTCTAAAACCTCTCCCAGATCGTTCAACTTTTTTATAGCTATTTTTACTTCATCCAAAAAGTCTTTTCCAACGACGTATTCCTGATTTTCGTCATAAGTTGCAGTAAATCTGCTCCAATATTTTTCCTTTATTTCCTCCGTCATTTTTTCTATTCCTTATTTTTTGATTTCCATAAAAAAATCTTGTAGATGATGTTTCCCAAAAGTAGGTGCGATCATATCAGTAGCCAGCAC
>JBATIA010000088.1:0-2076 GCA_049667415.1 Ignavibacteriaceae bacterium | reverse complement strand
GTTAAGACGATACCTGCAAACTTTTCGGAATTTTCCACTATATTGGAAATCTTTTTATTCCGAGTCTCCGCCGACTTAACTAGTGCTTGAACGAAAAGCTTATAAGTTCAACAAAAACAAATTATTGTAGCATTGTGAAAGGTCGAAGATTTTCCAGAATGAAGTAGTTTTTACTTGCATTATAAACTCAATGTCGATATATATCTTATTGGTATAATTAAACATATCGGCTATTGCTGATCAAACAAAATCAGCAATTATGAGTCAAAACCGGAAAATCTTCGTGGAGGAATGCTATGCGAAAAACTATCGAAAAGCAACTAAAAATTGGCCAAGTGGACATTTGTAATATTCAAATTGATCTTCGTTCTCGGGACGAAATTCCTCAACTTCTATTAGGCTTGCAAGCGATCTACAAAGATCGTCAAGTTCGTGAAGAAGTTTTTACAATTTTGGAAGGTATCATACCTATGCACATTGATTCAAGCAATGGCAGACCTGGCATGGATTTATGGAGGATTTTGGTGTTAGGTACATTACGTCTCGACTGCAACTGGGACTATGACAAACTTCATGAGATTGCCAATAATCATAAGACAGTCCGTGAATTTTTAGGCCATACTATTTTCGAATTCAATAAAAGATATGCGCTGCAAACATTGAAGGATAATATTTCGTTGTTTACCCCAGAAGTTCTCGATCAAATCAGCCAGGTAGTTGTGAAAGTTGGGCACAAGCTGTTTAGCAGTCATGATCAGGAGAAATTAAAGGGGCGATGCGATTCTTTTGTTGTGGAAACCGATGTACATTATCCCACCGATATTAATCTTCTTTGGGATGCGATTCGAAAAGTTATTGAATTGAGTGAACGTGAATGTGCCGAGCTGGGCGTAACTGAATGGAGACAGAGCCGATACATTTTGATGAAGATTAAAAAGCTGTTTAAAAGAGTTCGCACAATTAAACGTCCCAATTCAAAGGACGAAAAGAAGAAGGTCAAAAGGGAGAAACTGATTATAGAAGCTCATCAAGAGTATATCGATTTGGCTGAGCAATATATCAAGCGGGCCAGAATGGGTATTACGATTTTAAACGAGATGGGAATTGGTAATATAGCACGAATCATGGTGATTGAACATTTCATCGGTCATGCTGAGCGCCAGATAGATCAAATACGAAGAAGAGTGATTAAAGGCGAAAAAATTCCGCATAACGAAAAGACATTCTCGATTTTTGAGGAACATACGGAATGGATTAGTAAAGGCAAAGCCGGTGTATCTCAAGAATTGGGTTTAAAGGTTTGTATTTTAGAAGACCAACACGGTTTTATCCTCCACCACTATGTCATGGAACATCAGACGGATGATCAGATAGCTGTAGAAATGGTTGTTGAAGCAAAGAGAAAGTTTGCTATCCTTAGCAGCTGCAGTTTTGATAGAGGCTTTCATAGTCCAAATAATCAAGAAGATCTTAAGGAACTGTTGGATCATGTTGTTCTTCCCAGAAAGGGAAAGCTTTCACTAAAGGCCAAAGCAATAGAGCATTCAGAAGATTTTATTAAATCGAGGTGCAAACATTCAGCTGTAGAGTCAGCAATTAATGCATTAGAGAATCATGCTTTAGATCGCTGTCCTGATCACAGCATAATTGGATTTAAAAGATACGTTGCTCTGGCAGTGTTAGCCCGAAACATTCAAATTTTAGGAGCAAAGATTCAGAAAAAGGCTCAGAAGCGCTTGAGGCGACGTGACGGGATTGCAAGAAACCCATATCGGTTAGCCGCATAGAAAGCTAAAGAAACAACAATTTGATAAGCAAAAGACAGACAGGACAAGTGTTTTAAAAATCCGACTCAGTAGTATTTCTATAGTGAAAAATCTCTTTACTTCTTCTTTTCTATCGAAATCGAATGATGCTCAATTTATGAATGGGCTTCATGTCGGATTTAAGTTGGCAAGAACAGGGGTTTTCGTTCAGACACTATATAGCAATAATTCATGGTAGTAGAGATTTAGGCACTATAGAAACAAAGCCGTGGGAAATTATTTGATTCGCCCTTTGCCCTATGCGCTCTGC
>JBATIA010000087.1:0-20938 GCA_049667415.1 Ignavibacteriaceae bacterium | reverse complement strand
TTTTATACTTCCTGATGATATCCTGTAAAGTAGCCGAGACGAAAAAATACTGCTGCTTGAGCCGCAGGAATTTTCCTTCAACGTAAGAGTCATTAGGATATAAAACTTTTGAGATCGTTTCGGAATCTGTTTTAGAAGAAACAGCTGCAACATAATCCCCGGCGTTAAATTCTTTAAAGCTAAAATCCGAGCAAGCTTTTGCCTGCCATAGTCTTAAATTATTTACAGTATTATTTTTATAACCGGGAACAGGAATATCATAGGCAACAGCCAGAACATCTTCAGTTTCAATCCATTCAAACTTGTAGGAGCCATCCGGGTTTTGAATTTTAGCTGTTTTACCATAAAATTTAACCCGGTATTCTAAATCCCTTCTGAGAATATCCCACGGATTTCCATTCTGTAGCCAGCTATCTGGATATTCAACCTGGAAACCTTTTTCAATAGCCTGATTAAATATTCCGTACTCGTATCTTATTCCATAACCAAATGCCGGCAGTTCAAGTGTTGCCATTGAGTCTAAATAACAGGAAGCAAGTCTACCCAAACCACCATTACCTAACCCCATATCATGTTCGAACTCCCTGATTTCCTCAAGACTGTAACCATCTTCCCGCAGAATATTGTAGCACTCACTATAAAAATCCATGTTAATTAATGAGTTTCCGAGTAATCTGCCCATTAGATACTCAAGAGAAAGATAATAGACTCTCTTTACATCTTTTTCAACATATTGATGCTGGGTTCTAAGCCATTTACGTACGAGCCTGTCCCTGATAGCCAGAGATAATGCAAAGTATGCATCTTCACCGGTTGCGGTAATTCTATCGCGGATTAGACGAAACTCTAAATTTTCTGCAAACTGATTAGATAGAGAATAAGAAGCTGGTGATTCCGTGTCAGTAAAAAAGATTGAAGTTTTTCCGTTTAAAGGTGCTGAGTTCTTTTTATCCATTAAATTTCTTGTTTCTTATTAAATAAAATTCGGAGGTAAATTTAAGATTGACTGCCTTCTTAACAAAACGAAAATATGGGTAAAACTAAATAATAAAATGAACTTATTGCTATTAATCGAAGAGGAATGAAATGATCAATTGGGTAACTGCTATTACTCGAGTGTTATATTCAAACATTAGATCAATCGTATCAAGTTTTTGGATCTATAATATTTAAATTGGAATAACTTCCTCCGAACTTATGCCTGAAAAAGTACATAGTGCAAAATTCTGCAGATGCCGTAGTGTTCTTGTTAGAAATCCTTGACCGACTTACTCGTCCTTTAAATACGCAGTTGCTTCTAATTCAACAACAAAATTGGGATCGATTAAAGATTTTACTTCTACCATTGTAGTAACAGGTCTAATATCTTTAAAGAACTCACCGTGAGCTCTTCCAACAGCCTCCCAATCCCTGATATTTGTAACATATATTCTTGTACGTATAACATCCTCCAAAGATCCACCTGCATCATTTACAGCCTTTTCAATTTTCTGAATGATGAATCTGGTTTGCTGATATGGGTCACCCGGGGCAACGATGTGGTTGCGATCAATTGCCGAAGTACCGGATACTTCAATAAGTTTACCAATTTTTACAGCCCGCGAGTATCCAATTTTATCTTCCCAGATGGTATTGCTTTGAATATTGATTCGTTTTTCCATAATGGCACCTATATTTTTCCTTGAAGATATTTTTTTCTTTTTGTTTCAGGAAATTTTTCAATAGCATAACGCAGCATAGTCCTGGGCATTTTTTTATAACAGGACTTTAAAAATTTTTCTTCCACTGCAATTTCTTTTTTCCCGATTTCTCTCAGCATCCAGCCAACAGCCTTGTGTATTAGATCGTGTTTGTCTTTTATTAATATCCCAGCTATCTGCAGAGTTGGTTTATAATTATTATTTTTTATGAATTCCCAGGTTGATAAAATAGCAATTCTGCGTTCCCATAAATTTTTTGATAGTGCAAATTTAAATAATATGCTCTTATCTTTTTCAAGAAGATGTTTCCCGATGATTTTAGGAGCTGAAATATCAACAAGATCCCAGTTATTAATTCCTTTTCTATTCTTCAGATAGAAATTAAATATTTCATATTTTCCCTTTTCATCTGCCTTTTGATACTTATCAATTAAAATAATGAGAGAAATTAATCTTTCTTCATGAATTGTGGAGGTTAGCAATTCTTTGATTTCAGTCAAGGATAAATCTTTGAATTCTTTTGCTAATTTTCTTTGTACAGGAACTTTAAGGCCGATGAAAACATCGCCTTCACCATAGTCACCTTTTTCTGTTTTAAAGAACCATTGCATAGTCTCAGCAACTTTTTTGTCAGCAAGGGATTTTATCTTTGATTTTAATTCTGTTATTTGGCCAGGCATGAATAAAACTAGTTATTTGTTTTATCGATTTAAAATTATTGACAAATAGTCATTAAAAATTAAATAAATAAATGATTTTTTAATAAGGGGAAATGGAAAAAATGATCTGGAGGTGAGATTTTAATTCCTAGGATGCCATGATTTTATTAATTGAATTAATCAGATCGACCTTTGCAAATGGCTTAACCAAAAACTCATCAGCACCTGCTTTACGGAACTCTTGAATTTTTTCCTGAAGAAACTCACTTGAGAGAATTAGTATTGGAACCTTCGCACTCTTATTGTTTCTAATCTTCCGAACAAATTCAAGATCTCTATCCCAATAATTAATCGTAACATCAAAGATAATTGCATTAAAATTTTCATTGGTTAGAAGATTGGTGTCAAATTCCTGAGATGGGAAAACGTTTATATCATAATTATCTTTTAGAAAAGCTTTTATAAGTGGATAAGAATCACCGCTGTCATCCAGCATTAGGATTTTGGAAACACCATTGCTTTTTTGAGCTATACTCTTAAGTTTTTCAACTTTTGTACTTTTAGCCAAGGGAAGTGTAAAAGTAAAAGTACTTCCGACCCCTTTTATACTATCTACAATGAGGGATCCACCCATTTTTTCCAGATACCGTTTTGAAATTGCTAAACCCAAACCATTCCCTTCAAAATTCCTACCCACGTCAAGTTCTTCCTGACTAAAGGGTCTGTAGAGATGGTCAAGATATTCTGTTGAGATTCCTACCCCTGTGTCCTTAAGCTTACAGACTGCTAATTCCCTCTCTCTATAAGTTTCAACTTCAACATCTATATAGCCTTGCCTGGTAAATTTAATTGCATTATCAAGTAAATTATTTAGTACTGTTTCCACACACTGCAGATCGATATCTACGTATATATTCTCTTCTTCAAATCTAACTGTAAAATCAAGCTTTTTCTCAACTGCTTTATTTTTAAATGGTTCTATACAATTCTTAAATATACTTACCAAATTGAATGTCTCTATATTCATCTTATAACTACCGGCTTCAATCTGTGCAAACTCCAGCATCTGGGTTATACTTTTGAATAATCTTTCGCTACCTGTGTAAAGATTATCAAGATAGACTTTATCTTCGCTGCTGATCTTATCTCTAAGGTTTTCTTTGATAATAGTAGAGTAACCTAGTATAATGTTTAGTGGAGTTCTGAGTTCATGCGAAAGTACGTTTAGAAATGTACTCTTAAGTCTTTCAGCTTCTTTGCTCGCATCTCTTGCTTTTCTAACTTCTTCTTCAGCCAACAGGACATCTGTTTGATCTTCGTGAAATAGTACAACATATTTATTCTTCCCCAGATTGACAGGGAAAATTGTAGTGTTTAAAAAAGGAGCTGCCTTATCACTACCGAGAAGTCTTGAATCTATATAATCTTTTAATTGTATAGAATTGTTGGTCTGTAAGACATCGTTAATCTTTTGAGCAATATTCCTCCTAAGAAGTTCGTTATCCGAATTGAAAGAATATCCATTCAACTCATTCATAGTATATCCCCACCTCTGTGAAAATGTAGCATTAACATATACCACAAAACCCTTTTCATCAAAAACTTCAACAGGGAAAGGTAAAGGATCGTAACAGAGCTCAAAATATTTTAAATTATCTTGACTCATTAGTTATTACTAAGAGGCAATGAAAAATGGATTAAGGCACCTTTTTCGCTTTTAAGTATTTTAATATCGCCTTTGTGCTTATCAATTATACTTTTACAAAGAAATAAACCGTAACCACCATTTGATAAATTAAAAACAATTGATGGATTTTTCTTTATTCTTTCCGGAAAGCCCGGTCCATCGTCCTGAATTTCTACACAATTAGTATTGTCTTTAGAGAACGAGCGAATTGTAATTGTAGCGTTTTCATTTACATCAACTGAGTTATTGATAAGATGTACCAGAAGATGCTGTATTTGTTCAGCATCGAAATCACATAGTGGAAGAGTATTAAGTTCTGTCTTAAACGTTACGAATCCGAATTTTTTAAGAGGTGAAAGATATTTGATAACAGATTGTATTGTTCTATTCAAATCGCTATTGTCTTTATTCAAATCGGTAACAGAAGTTTCAAGTAATACCTGAGCATACTTTTGAATATTACGAATGCTATCGACTGCTACTTTCGACTTTAGTTTTAATCTATCAAAAAGAAGATCATCAATCTGATTATTACTATCGAAGTCAGTTTGTGTTTTTTCAATTGTACGTAAAAGACTTTCAGTCTCCAGCAAGGCAAGATGAACTAAGCCCTGCAACGCCTGACCAATTTCTGCATCGATACCGGATTTTAAAACTCTTCTTTCTGCATGAATAAGTTGAGCATTCGCTTCCTGAAGAGCGTTATATGCATTTAACTGCCCATCGTATAACTGGGCATTTCTAATAGCAGTGGCTGCCTGACCACCAAGTATCTCAAAAGTGCCGGTTATCTCTCTAATTTTTATTTTGTGAAGATGCTTACTGTCAACATAAATTACACCTATTTTTTTACCATTCGTAATTAGTGGAGAACAAAGAATGGTTTGCAGATCCAGTTTTAAAATACTTCGTGTTGTATCATAAGTTGCATCGCTTTGTGCACCTTCAATAAAAATAGACTGACCATTGCGGAACACATCTTCGACAACTGTTTTGCTTACTTCGAAGGATTGCTTGGGAAGGTTTTCATTTTGGTCATTTAGTCCAAGTTTAAATTCAAGTTCATCGTTTTCACTTTGAAGTACAATAAATCCTCTTTCAGAATTAGTGAGCCTAATTGCATTCTTAAGAACAAGCTCCAGCACATCTTCTAAGATTAAAGATCGGTTTATTGTGTTTGCAATATTGAGTATCGCTTCAAGATTTTTCATCCTCTCAGATGAATCATCATCAGTTATAACGTTTTTTATTCCGTCATCAATATTTTTTTTGAAGTCCGAGAATTTCATAATCGCTTTATAACTTAAAAAATTAATCCTTTAACAGTTTTATAGATAAAAACCACTCCCAGTCATTAAAACCAGAACTGGACCACGCTTGTGCTATACCTGCTGAAAATGTTGATTCAAGATTATACCAGTGTTTAAATTTAATATCCATCTGAGCACCTAAATCAATCAAATATTTGCCTAAACCCGACTGAGTAATCAATCCTTGTGAGTATACAGTGAAATCAAAATTATTTACAAATTGATCAAGTAATAACCAGCCGGAAGTTCTAATTGGAGGAAAATCATTTTCCAATAGAATTTTCCCAAATCTAGTTGTTACCAAACCATATATCGGGATGCCGGGAAATCTGAAAATTCTTCTAAATTGTCTAACTTCATCATTATCAACTCCTCTGTTGCCAAATCCACCGATATAAAACAGACCCTGAATGAGATTTTCATTTTCCCAACTATATCCACCAGCAATTTTTACGTGTAAAACGTTATGATTCCACAACCACGTTGAGAAATTACTCAGTTCAACGTACGAATTAAGCGTAACTTCAGGTTTGTCAAATTCTGTACCGTATAGACTTAATGTCCAGTTAATGTCGTTTCCAAACTCATAATCTGAGCTTCCAATACTTTTACGCAAGTTTTTGATGTTCAAATTTGTCGCCATAACCGCAAAATCTGGCTGCGAAACTCTTACAAGGTTGTCATTAATAAATTCAACATCACGGTAAAAAGTTAAAGTGGTAGCTTGCTTTATCTTAATAGGATTATCATATTTCCAGTAATATGTATGTCCAAGTTTAAATTGTGTCCCAATTGTTCCTCTCTTCCTGTCATTGAACAGATCAAAAAAATCATCTCCATTATAAAGAACATCTATATAGAAAAGTTGTTTGTAATCATATTTAAATCTGAGATGCCATAATGGGTAACTTGGTGTTTCATTAATCGGAGACACTCCAGCTTGCATGTAAAAATCATGGATTAAAAGCGGATCTGAAATTCTTGTGAATAATCCAAAGACAACCTGTTTCTGAAAACCACTGACTACAGGTATAACAGAGTGTATATGTAGGTTTTCAAGTCCATTGTAATTTTCTTCCTTTGAAAAATCAACGGGATTAATTTTTAATGAATCATTACTTAAACTCCAACTTTGCAATTGCTGATTTGTTTCGATCACCTTTTGACCTAAATAATTAATTGCGGGAAGAAAAGTTGCAGGCTTATTTTCGAATATGACAGGTATAAAACCACCTGAAGTAAATTCAAACGCAAATACTGAGTCTGGTGTTATTTCTAATGGTCTAAATAAACCTGTAAGACAATGTGAAATTGCTTTAAGAGACGAATTGCTGAAATCATACCTGTAAACATTCGATACTCCGTTCGTGTAAGCATTCCAATATAAAGCGTTTCCATCCCCACTCCAGGATGGATTTTCAGGAGATCCGCTACTGGAAATAATTTGATAATGAAAAGATGAATCTCGAAGTACCTCATCGGTCCCAAACACAATAATTGATTGTTGACCGCTAGATTTCTTTAAAGTTGCTGCAAGTTTTTTACCCTGGTCGTCAATTGAAAGATTAAATAGTTCATCGCCTAATTCAAAGGTCATGAGTCGAATAATTTCTTTATAGGGATATGGAGAAAAAACCAATGTTGCAAAACCGGCATCATGCTGTATACCCCACAAATCATGTGTTACGGATGAGACGGCTAAATCACCAACTCTTGCATCTTCAAAAAGCAATTTCTCATCGCCGGTTTCTAACTGATGCACCCAAATATCTCTGAACAGTTGGTTATTATTTGTGGTAAAAAATAATAATCCGTTAACATCGTCTACTGCAATAGAAGAAACTTGAATCATACTAGGTGTAGCAACAGAAGTAAGTTTTTTAGAAACACCGGAATTTAAATTGAGAGCCTGCAGAGAAGTTAGTTGATGCGGTCTGTGATAAACATATACAACAGAGTTTGTTGGTCTGTCCAGATATGGTTGCGATACCCATCCGAAATTTTCAGAGTTTATTTTTCTAACTCTTGTTTGTTCTGCTTGCTCTAATAGCTTGATGTTTTGTTGTTGAAATTTAGTTTCATAGGAAATGAAATCAGTCCAGGCTTTAGTAAAATTTTGTTTAAATACTTTTTTAAATTTTCCTTCAAAGCCACTATAAGAGTCACCCTCCCTGGTTTTAAACCAAGCCAGCACCTTATCAGCTCCATAAACGATGGATAAATAAGCTACAAATCTCCCACCATAGATATAAAATATGTTTTCAAGATATATTGTATTGTGGCTCAGAATTGTCTCCAAATCCAGTTGTGATGGAAATTGTTTCTCTTCGAGCACCAGGCTTCGAAAGTACATCTCATCAAAACTGCCAAGCAGTCTCCCGTACCCACCGCTCAACCAAGTCTCAAAAAATACAGCAATTGCTTCCTGGTGCCAGCGTGGAGTGTAGCGGTTATAATTTGTAAGTAGTCCATAGAAAGCAGATAGAGGTTGAGTTTTTTCCGGAGGGACTTTCCCAAACACTTTCCTGAAAAAGGATTCTGCTCCAACCTGAGCATCATTAACTATTACGTGAACAAGCTCATGACTTATAAGCCATTGAATTCTTTCATTATAAGGAACAACCTCATACCCAGGCTCCATTGGTTCAATTTCAAGCCTGATAAAATTTTGGGGAGTTGTGCTGGTTGCGGCAAACCCATAGTCACTAACATCGTATGTATTTATTATTATTTTATCTTCTGGTACGTAATCAAATAATTCAGAGAGTGATTTAAAGGCTCCCTCCGCGCTAGTTAAAATATTGTTAACCAGGGGAGAATGATATTCACGGTATATAACTTTGAAATGCTCACTTTCTCTTTCCAGCCAGGGCGAATCTCCGCGCTCAAAAAGATGAACTACTAATTCGTTGCTATCAACAGAATTAATAAATTCGCTCGCTATGTTATTGCCTCTTTTCTTTATTCTAATCTCTACATTTCGATCTACATTAGACACACTAATATGTTTTACAAAACCAATGGGTATTAATTCTCCGAAACTTTTTTCGAAAGTTGAAGCATTATTTACTATTAGAACAAATGAGTCCTGGCCATCGTATCTCAAGAGCGATTTAAGATCCAACGTAGTTTTTATATGAATATATGTTCCCTTATAAGATTCAGCCAAACGTATGCTTTGAACTTTGTTAATTTCTTTTTGTTCTTTTGGCAGAACAATTATTCTTCCGGGACTTATAACTGCCAGCGATCTTTCGGAGTACTCATTAAAAAGTTCCAGAGTTTCATTCATCGGAACAAAAATTAGATTATTACTATAATGCGATGACGTTGGAAGCTGATGAATTGTTGAATCACCCGATATACTTGATGTAATTACAATAAAAGGATTTTTTAACGTAAATCGAAGAGAAAATTCCGGAAACGAGATTATAACTACTTTACCTGCTTCCGATGCAATAGTACTTACACCCAATCCATCTGCAAAATGTTTTAATGAAACATAAATAGTCCCCTGATAATTGTAAGAGGGGATAGACTGACTCTTTTCACCTTCAATTAAAGAAATCCAGGATAATTCCTGTGCGTTAAGGAAACCTGTAAGAATAATTAAAAGGAGAGATATTTTAAGCATATTGTATGAAAGCAAGGGTATATATTAATAAAATCAGCTGTTATGCCCTTTTAAATTTATGCAGGAAATACTTTTACTAACGTTATCGATTGACATAAGAAAAATAATCACATATTTAAAATAAAAAAAAGCCTTCAATAAAGATTGAAGGCTTAACAAGTAGTCTTGGAGAACTAATTCGTTCTACCTGATCCATCCATAACGACCACCGAGTTCCTCTAGCTGTGAGGATGATCTTATCCAGCCGTATCGACCACCAAGTTCCTCTAGCTGTGAGGATGATCTGAACTCAAGACGTTTTAAATCGGCCTGAGTTACCTCAAATGATTGAAATGGGTGGTTTTCTGCTAAGGTAGACATATTATCCTGATTAACCCGATATCTGGTCGCCTCTTGAACATTATCAGCAACCTGAGCGAATCCGGACACGATTAGTCCCCACAAAAGGGCTATGGATAATATAGTTCGCATAGTACCACTCAGTTAATTATGACACACTACTAGTAGTTTGACATACACTTCACCCATCGACTGCGTGTACGCAGCCCTATTTTCTAATCCAATGCTTGTGCCATGCAAAAAGTTGACGTATATATATAAAGAGGAAACCATTAAAACATTTTTAGGTAAGAATTACTAACCATGGTGAACTTAATGAATTATTTGTAAATAATTATTACAATAAGTGCACACTTCCAAAATCCTTCAAAGTACAAAACTGTCGCATGACATTTAAGACATTTTTTAATTAAAAAATCAATTTTTCAGCAGTATATCTAGCTTTGGCCTCGAGATACCCAGTAGTTTAGCAGTCTGGGTTTTGTTTCCACCCATTTTGGTGAGTACTTTCCTGGCATATTCTTTATCTAAATTCCTAAGACTTGTAATACCATAATTAACATCTAACCTGACAATACTAGCTGGTATTTCATCCGGTTTCCATTCATTATTTGTATTGGTCCATAAGTTTTTCACTAGACTTGTAAAGTCTTTAATTTGCATTTTTCTATCATCGCTGAGTAGTACAGCTCTCTCAATCGCATTTCGTAATTCACGTACATTTCCAGGCCATTGGTGTCCCATCAAAAGATGCTGAACATCTTTATCGAGTTTCTTAACTGATTTATTAAATTGCTTATTGAACTCATCAATAAAATGGTTTGCAATCAGAACTATATCTTCACCCCTTTCCCGCAATGGAGGAATTTCGAGAGAAACAACGTTTAACCTATGATAGAGATCCCTTCGGAATAAATTTTGTTCAACCATAAATTCTAAATCTCTATTAGTCGCTGAAATAATTCTTGCATTAACCGGAATATCAACAACCCCACCTAATCTTTTAATTACTTTTTTCTCGACAGCTCTTAATAATTTAGTTTGAATATTAAAACTTAGATCTCCTATTTCATCTAGAAATAAGGTACCTCTTTCAGCAAGTTCGAACAAACCCAGTTTTCTTGTGCGGGCATCTGTAAATGCTCCGGCTTCGTAACCAAATAGTTCTGATTCAAGCAAGTGTTCAGGAATAGCTGTACATACAATATCTATAAATGGAAATTGGTTCAAAGGACCATTATTATGAATAGCCCTCGCAAACAAACCTTTACCTGTACCTGTTTCGCCAAGTATTAAAACGTTTGAATTGCTCTTTTCAGATACTTTACTTGCAAGTTCAACAGCTCTTAATAATTTTTCCGAATTTCCTAAAATAGAATTAATCCCCTGGCGATTCATTCCAAATGTCCCTATTCGATTTGTTTCAGTTATATAGGATTTATTTGAAATAATTTCAGATAGGTATGAAGTAAATTTTAAGACTTCGTAAGGAAAAACAAAAATATCTAAAAAACCCTGTTTCAATAAGGAAGTAACAAGCAACGCATCTGAGTTATTTATGACAATTATGAATTTGTTAGTTGTTCCCCTCCTGATTTTAATAACGCTCTTGTAAAGATTTGAATCCAACGATTCAATCCTCAGAACTATTATATCATTGTTACTTACTTCAAACTCAGCAGGAAAAGTTACGTTCAACGGAAAACCTTTCAATTCCATCTGTTTTAGAGCAGAAGTAACAGAAACGAGATCTGTAGTGTCAGAATAAACCTTTATGTTATATTGTCCCTCAGACATATTCCATTATGCGGGGTAAAAATTTTCTAATTTTTTTAGAATATTTAGTCTCTCAGTTTGCTTTAAATATGCTGCCCTTAATCGTGGTGACTCCATCTTCTCTGCAATGAAATATATTAATTCCCTAGTATACATTATAAATCGTTTGGCCTTACTTAGGTTGCCTCTCTCAATATATAATTCTGAAATCGCATACAAAATTTTCCATGTTAGTTCAGTAATATTCTCATCTTTAATTAATTCATATCCTTTTTCAAAATATACCAGTGGTGGCAATAGTTTATCTGATGCATAATTTTTTGAAATAATACCTAAAAAATATTCTCTTTCAGCAGCCAATATAGAATTTTGTGAACATAAATCCATAAAATTGTTATTTAAAAGCTGATCGTAGGCATCCTTAAAGTTTTCTTCCCTGATCAAAGAGTTTATCATCAAGAATTTACACTCAATCATCAAATTCCGTTCTTCGAGGTTTTTATACTCAAGCACAATTTTATTAATATCCTCAGGTAATGCTTTTTCTTCCTTAAGTAATTGAAGAAGAAATTTTAAATACTTTAAATTAGTGTAATATTTCGCTGGCAAGTCCACATTACTAACAAGTTCTTCAAATGAATTTATCGTTTCTTCAAGTTTTAATAAGAATCCGATAAAGAAATATAATTTTCCTAAGAGTGTTAATGATTCTGAGCTTTCCTCAGGGTTCTTTAATCGACTAAAAATTTTATAAGCTTCTTTTAATGATTCCAGTGATTTCTGGTAATCACAAATTTTAAGGTAAACTTCGCCAAGGTTTATAAGGATTAATCCATAACTGCTTTCTTTTCCAATACTCAGAAAAATATTTTGTGATTTTAAATATGATTCTATTGCTAAATCGTACTTTTGTCTATCTAAATAGAAAACTCCAAAATTCTGAAGCAATAGTCCTTGCTGATCAAGGTTACCAACTGATTGATTTATATTGGATGCATTTTGCCAGTGCTCTTCGGCCTTTTCATATTCAGCAAGAATATTATAGATGTTACCTATGTTTACTTCTACCCCTGAAACTCGAATAGGTTCATTTGCTTCATAAAAATTCTGTTTTGCTTTTTGGAAATTTTCACGAGCAGAATCCATATTGTTATTTTGGTAAATGTCGATCATTCCTTTAAGATTGTAACAACGGCCCTTTGACTCAACAGAAAGTTTTTTCTCATTTAAAAGAAAATCACATTGTTGTCTTGCTTCGTCATACCTTTTCAATTCAAAATCGGCATAAGCTAATTCAACCTTAAGTCTCTGGATTTCATTAATATCGTCCATTTCCTCAAGAAGGTTATTAATTACAATTTTCCCTGTTTCATATTCTCCTGAAGCAATAAGTGCACTGCCCTCAATCAGAAACAAGTTATTATCAAGTTCTTTTTTTGATAGCATATTTTTCAGATCTTTTATAATAGCCAAGGCTGATTGCATATCTCCTAGTTTGTAAAATACTTCACTAAGTTTTATCATTACAGCATCTTTCATCCTCTTCTGGAGAGGTAAATCAAGCAAATGAGTGAGAATTTTTCGTATATATTCAAATGCAGAATGCTTTTCCGATTCATTAATTTCTGTCATCAAAATATTAAAACAAATTTCGTATTCACCGGCAAGTTCATATTGCCTGGATTCTTCTAACCGATTAAATGCGGGAACTCTTGCACTAATCCTTTTTGCAACCTCGCTATGGAATTCTTTTTTATTTTTTAAAGAAGCATAAATATGTTTTTTCATAGCTTCGGATGTAAAAATGATTGTCTCACCTGAATTATATTGCTGAATTATATTATTTATTTCAAGTTTTTTTATTATTTCTCTGGATGCATTACCCGATAAGTTAAGCAGCTTTGAGAAAGTATTAAGGTCAATAAAAGTATCAATTGCCGAGATAATTTTCACGGCTTTCAATTCGTCACCTGATAAGCTAGCCAATCTTAAATCATATATAGCAAAGTGAGCTTTCTTTAAAACGGGGAGTTTATCTTCATCATCGGAAAAGAGTATACCATTTTCGGAAAATTTCATTATCCCCAGCAGAATAAGATCCTTTATAAAAGATTTAATATTACCTGGAATCAGATCGGCATGAAGTAAAATCAGATCGTGCATTTCCTTTTTAGGAAAATCATTTGAGTAACTTTCTTCTAACAGCTTAGACATTTCTTCTATAGTAAAAGGACCAACATTAACCTCTTGCACATTATTAATTTTTGATGATAAAAAATCATGTTCTGAGGACTCGCTAATAATGACTTTGATTCCATTCACCTGAAGAAAAGGGACAATCTCAAGCAGTAGATCAATGGTAAGTTGATCGAATAAATTGAAGTCATCAATTAGTAAAATAAATTTACTTCTTGAGGATAAAAGAATTATTGTAGAACGAAGATCATCAAGTACTTCCTCTTGACTCTTATTCATCAATCGGATGACTAAAGCTTTTTCCTCTTTAGCAAGATGAGGAAAGACTGATTCTGAGAAAATTATTTTCCTCAAAATATAACGAATTAACTCGGCACCAAATTTTATTTTGATATCCGAAATTAGAATAGCTTGCGGATAATGTTCATGTATCTTGTTTAGTAGTGATGTCTTCCCTACCCCGTCGAATCCTTTTACAGTAAATACTTCACTACTGCTTTTATCTGAAATATATTTTGTAAGTATGTTGATTGCATATTCCCGCGAAGAAAATACCCGGGCAGGAATAAATTCTTTAGTTACGGAACTACCCAGTGTAAAACCTAAGTCCTTAATAACTGATAATGCTGATGAATACCGGATTGTTAAATCCTTTTCCAGTAATTTTTTTGTAATGTTTACTAATTCCGGTGAATAATTTTCAACTGGGGAAAAGGTAAAATTATTTTCAATGGCAGCCTTGTAAATATCCAGCTCGCTTTTAGCTTCAAATGGGAACCGGTCATAAATAATTTTGTAAAGGATAATTCCCAGGGAATAAAAATCAACAGAATGGTTGTGGCTTTCTTTTCTAAGAAGTTCCGGTGCAATGTAATGTGATGTGCCTTTTATCTCATATTCCGAAGTAGAGGGAGAATATTCCGCCAGACCCAAATCAATTAATCTAATTTCCGGTTTACTATTCGTAAAAGAGACAAGTATGTTTTCAGGTTTCAGGTCATAATAAATATATCTCGATTGATGCAGATAATAAAGAACTGAGCATATCTGCTTAATAATTTCCTTCAAGTTAGCTTCATCATAAATTTCTTTAGAATTCAGAAGCTCATTTCCATCAAAATATTCGAGGGTTATAAAAGTAGAGCCGATCTCAATTTCATCATCACTATCTACATAAACCACGGTTCCCAACCCAAACGGTCTAATAATATATGGATGTTCAAGCTTCTTAAGAACAAAATATTCTTTTATAAAGTTACTCCGTTCAATAGCATCAATTCCTTTGGGCAGAATTTTAATTGCGTATTTTTTGCCTGGGAATTCTATATCTTTGCAAAGATAAACTGAGCTTCTTCCCTCACCTAATTTCTTTACTATTTCATATCGAGTGTTTATCATTCTTTCAATCTAGGGTTCAATATTTTACCCATCTTCTTACCTGAGGAATTTACCGAGTACAAAGTTAAGATTAATCCCAAACCCGGGAATGTTATTAACCACCATGCTTTGGTAATATATTCCTGACCTGAACTTATCATCGAACCCCATGAAGGGTAAGAACTACCTGTTCCAAGGCCAAGATAGCTCAAGGCAGCCTCTGCTAGTACTACATTGCTGAACAAAAAAATAAGATTCACTAATACAGGTGCAATTATCACTGGTAATATTTCTCTTAGCAGAAGATTTGTTTTATTTAAGCCTACTAATTCAGCCGTTGAAAAAAAATCTTTTTGTTTTATTGATACCATTTCACTCTTAACAATTTTAAAGAGACTCATCCAGCCTGAAATGCCTAAAACGATAATTACAGAAAAAAGTGAACTCCCGAATAAAGCAAGGATTAGAACCACCAGGTAAATTACCGGAAAAGCCAGAAATGTTTCTGTGAAACGGTTTAATAAAACATCTACCAAACCACCACGATACCCGGCGATGAAGCCTAGAATAATTCCAATGAAAAATGAAAGGAAAACTGCACCAAATCCGACTATAAGTGAGATGCGCGTTCCATAAATTATCCGAACAAAAAGATCTCTTCCAAACTCATCAGTGCCAAAGAGAAAAAATCTTTTTTCAATAATGTGATTTCCATCCTTAGTTCTCAAATCTTCCCTTTTAATTTCCAATATTTCATTCCTTTGATAGACTATAACACTTCCGGAAAGTTTTAAACTATCAACAAAAATAATATTTTCGTTAAATGAAGGCTTAATAATTTCATCCCTCTTTCGCCGGAAAATTTCCGCATCGGATATTTTTCTATCCCCTAAAGATTTTAATTCTATCCGTGTTACAGAACTGAAAGGCGGGAGCAATTTTGTAACTGAAAGATTTTTAGAAAACTCAGGATTTTCGTTTGTTATGAGTGGTGCGAAAAGAAAAATAAAACAAAGAGTGATCAAAAAGGCAAATGAAAAAGTGAGTCTGTTTTTCAAATAGTACATTTTCTTTCTGAAAAATATCAGTGCTATTATTAGAAGGAGAAACATTATTGCAGACAAAGAAGCATCAGCAAAACCTAAATTTATAATTGCTGCTGCATTCTTTATATCAGTTAGAAGCAATCCAAAGTAATTAATTATTAATATGAGATAATCAATTATCAGATCAAAACGAAATACAACCAAGAGGAGGCAGAGAAAAAGTATCCAGTGTACTATTTTCAAGCCGGATTTCAATTCAGTATTCCTTTAATCATTCTTTTATCAACTTTAATCTTTAAGATATCCGCAAGAAAATTGGCAGCAATCATTACTACCCCGGCAGTTAGAACACAACCAATTACAAGCGGATAATCACGCGATAGAATGGAATCAATAGTCAGCCGGCCCATTCCAGGAAGACTAAAAATTACTTCTGTAATTAATGCACCTCCTAAAAGAATTCCTAACTCTATCCCGGCAACAGAAATTAATGGTCTGAGTGCATTAGGTAGAACATGTTTTTTTAGAATTTTCCTTTCACTCATACCCGAAGCCCTCAGATTAATTATAAACGTTTGATTAAGCACTTCATCCATGCTTTCTTTAATGTATTTATAAAACATAGCAACTCCGGCAGCAGAAAGGGTTATAAGGGGCAATATTAGATGATTTGCTCTATCCAGAAGCCTCGAAAGGAAATTAAGATTATCATAATCAAGAGACTTCAAACCTGAAATGGGAAACAAATTTAAACTTACCGGGAAGAGATAGATTAATGCTACACCAAGTACAAATGCCGGAATTGAGTAAACAAAAATGGAAGTATTTGACAAAAAGTTTTCAAGTGGTCTGTTTTGTTTTTTAGCAATCCAAATTGCAAGACCAAGACTGAACATGATTTGCAAAAGAAAACTAATTGATGCAAACACCAAAGTGAACGAGAAGTATTGCCAGATTACCTGAAGAACAGGAAGCCTAAAGTTATAGGAAATCCCCAGGTCTCCTTTAATTGCATTTGAAACAAATGAAAAGTATTGGTCAACTACAGGCTGATTGAGTGAAAATTTTTCTGTAATGCGCTCGGATAATTCATTGCCCAACTGTGCAGATATATATTTATCCGTAGGATCGCCGGGTGAAAGTCTGATAATAATAAACAGAATACTAATAAGAAGAAAAAGTGTTAGCAGTGAAGATAAGAACCTGGTAAGCAGAACCTTGATAACTTCTTTATTCATAAAACTCTATTCATTTAAAGTCCATTCCCAGCAGTGTCCGACAACTCCAAAAGGATTTATATCCAGATTTTTTAGTCGTTTGTTATAAACTGTAATATTGGGAGTCCAGTAAAGAAAAGTAACCGGTTCATCCTGATGAATAATTTGCTGGAATTCTCTAATCAACTCATTCTTTTTTTCTTCACTGATTCTTGTTTGAAGTTGATCAAGAATTTTATCCATATCAGCATTATTATAATTTCCGAAATTAAGAGGTGTCACATCCGGATCGGAATACCAGTAGGCTTTCAACTCAAGAGGTATGGGAACATACCAGGCTGCCATCCAGGAATCTATTTTCTTTTCATAAAGATTATCTATAAAAGCACCGAGTTCTATCTTTTCGGGATTCAACTCCACTCCAACTGACTTTAAATTATTTTTAATTACTGTGGCAGCATACTCACGCAGCGGGTTCCCAACCGGGTAATACATTGTAAACCTGAATACATCATTTCCTTTCTCAAGAATTCCATCACGATTTTCATCCTTCCATCCTTCCAAAGCCAAAAGTTTTTTTGCCTCAGCGGGATTAAAATCATAAGGCATTACATTCTCATTAATAACAGATTTAAAAATCGGGGATACCGGTGACGCCGCAAGCTTACCATAGCCCTGCAAATACTCTTCGAATATTTCCTTTCTGTTAATCGCCATAGTCAATGCTTTCCGCACATTACTGCTTCCGAAAAGTTTATTTGGTATTATTTGTTCTTTTGAATATGCAAGGGGGTCAAGATTATTCCAGCCGATGTAATCGTACTCCCTTCCGAATACAGGAACAACAACAAGATTTTCATCCTTATTCAACTCATTAATATCTTCAACTTTAACCTGCTCAATTAAATCAATTTCACCTTTTTTTAGCTGAAGAATCCTTGAAGTGTAATCGGGTACGACCTTAAATACCAGCTCAGAAATCTGGTCTGGTCGAAACAAAAAAGAATTGCTGTCTGCTACTAAAGTAATTGACTGGTTCCTTTCCCAGGTTTTAAGTTTAAATGCTCCGCAGGAAACCGGATTGAAATTTCCCTCGTAATTAGCTAACTGAGTTCTTTCGATATTCTCGTAAACATGTTTCGGGATAATAGGTAAAATAAATTCAATTAGGTTTGGAACAGAATTTAGCGGAAAATTTATTTGAAATTCAAATGGAGAAATTATTTTAAATGTTTTATCAATATCAATATGATTGTCGGATTCTGTATAGAATTGCCTGAATGTGCCGAACAAACGACTTTCAACTTCAGGATCTGAAAACAGATCGAAAGAGAAAACAACATCTTCGGCAGTCAGCTTCTGACCATCTGTCCAGAGCACATCATCTCTAATCGAAAATTTAATGAATGAAGAATCTTCTGCCCATTGCCAGCTTTTGGCAATCATCGGGAATGCTTCGAGATCGCCTCTATCTTCGTTCCATTTAAAATCTACAAGGCTTGGGTAGAGAAGTTCAGTAATTACACCCTCATTCAGGCTGAATGCAAAGAGGGTGTTAAAGGTTTGAACATCGGCTGCTATTCCGATCACTACCCGGTTATTTTGGTTTGTTTGTTTTGAATCGCAGCCGAAAAAAAATATAAAAAGTATTGAGAGAAACAGAAGGTGTAATGATTTGCTGCTCATAATGGGGCTCGAATATTAGAAATAGTAATTTTTCACTCCAATTTATTATTTTGTTACCTAAAAGAAAAACTAACATTTTAACCGATGCTTAATGTTGACATAAACTCAGTATCGCTTCTTAATGAATATAGAGGCAGAATATTATTAAAGAGTATAAAGTTTGATATAAATAAAGGTAAAGTTTATACAATTCTTGGGAAGAACGGCTCGGGAAAATCTACTTTGATTAAATCACTCACTGCATTGCTACCCGCACTACAATATGAAGTAAAAGGAAAAGTTTTACTAAATGGAACAGATTTGCTCAATGCTTCAGAAGAGAATTTAATAGCAATAAGAAAAAGTAAAATCAGATATGTATTCCAGGATGTTGCAAACAGTCTCGATCCCTTGAAAAAAATCAAGTATTACTTTGATCTTTCAAACATAAGCCCGCTTAAAATTGAAGAACTGTTACTTTTCTTTTTGCTGCCAGCATATAAAAAATTATCCGGTCTTCATTCATATGAGCTGAGCGGTGGTATGGCTCAAAGGCTTTTGATTGTTCTGGCACTTCTTGCAAATCCGGACATTCTGATTCTGGATGAACCAACTTCGGGAGTTGATTATGCAGTAATGAATCTTATCCTCCTCAAGATAAAAAATTTTACCCGGGACAATGATAAATCTGTTTTAATCGTAACGCAGGATATTAATTTCGCGCTTAAGTTGTCTGACCAGATTGCATATTTATCAGAAGGAAATCTCACTCGATTTTACAACCCCGATGAGTTATTAAATTCACCTGATGATAAAATGAAAAACTTTATCCATTCATTTAAAGAGATAAGCAATGTCTCTGCTTAAGATTGAAAATATTTCATATTCGGTTGAAGTAAAAGAAGAAACCAAAAAGCAGTTCGATATTTTAAAAAATGTTTCATTTGAAGTTGAAGCGGGAGAAATTATTGGAATCTGCGGTGAGTCGGGAGGGGGCAAATCAACACTGGCAAAAGTAATTGCCGGATTGATAAATCCTGATAGCGGTAAAATTACTTTAACTTCCTTATCAGAAAAGAGGAAGGGCAGTCCGATACAAATACTTTTTCAAAATCACGGAGAGACTTTAAATCCATATAGAAAAGTGATAAGTGTAATTGATGAAGCCTTGGTGATTAATGGAGTTGATAAAGATAATCTTGAAAATGAAAGAGAAGCTGTGCTCGCTTCAGTTGGATTTCCGAAAGAACTTTATCAAAGGAGAGGATTTGAACTTAGCGGAGGCGAACAACAGAAAGCTGCACTTGCTCGGTTATTGGCTGTTAAACCGATATTATTAATTTTAGACGAACCTTTCTCGGCACAGGATGTTGAATCGCAGTTGAATCTCGTTAAACTTTTTACGAATCTTAACAAAGAATTTAACCTAACGATGATATGTATTAGCCACGACTTGAAAATTTTGAGAAACCTTGCCAACAGAATTATTATTTTAAAAAATGGTGAGATTGTTGAAAGTGGTGATACAAATGAAGTGTTTAATAATCCGCAAAAAGATTACACAAAATTTCTTCTTTCTGCTAAAGCATTGGATTTAACATATGAAGAATTAAAAGATTCTTCAAGGATGTAGGTGGTATTTATCTATAATATGTACTCCATAAATCTCGCTGTCTTATCCGGATTTTCCCTATAAGGTTCAATTTCATAAAAACCCAATTTATCATATAGTCTATTTGCGACTTTCAACTTTCCTATTGTGTCCAGTCTCATTTTCTTGTAGCCAAATTTTTTCGCTTGCTTGATTAGTTCTCTGCATAAAGCTTCCCCAAGTCCTTTCTTTAAATACTTGGGATAAACATACAATCTCTTCATTTCGCATATCCCTTCTTCAAATTTTCTTAGCCCGACTCCCCCTGCTGTTTCGCCATTTTCTGCAAACGCAATTAAGTAACAACCTTTCGGGGAAGAATACATATCATTAAACCCAATAAGTTCATTTTCAATTTTCTGAAAAGTTAAATCCATATCAAGCCATTTGATATAATCTTCGGTTATTTTCTTTGCCAATTCAAGTTCAGATGTTTTCGTGCAGAGCTTAATTGTAAACATAACTTTTTATCATAAATTCAAATTTTCCCTATAGGATATACAGCCAGGGGAAATTCGTTGGCAGGAAGATCAAGTACTTTCTTCAGAGCTTCATCCTGGAAAGCACCTATCATCACTGTTCCAATTCCAAGGGAAACTGCCTGAAGATAAATATTCTGCCCGGCGTGCCCAACCTCCATATGAACATACCTCTCAGCTCTTGTGCCGTACTTAACAGAAG
>JBATIA010000086.1:0-3262 GCA_049667415.1 Ignavibacteriaceae bacterium | reverse complement strand
TTTAAGATCCTGCCTTTAACTCAGGATGACATCGTTTGCATTATTTCATTAACATAAGTTTCTTCGATGCTGTATAGTTCGCAGCTTCTATCCTGTATACATATACTCCGCTAGATAAATTGCTTGCACTGAAGTTAACTTCATATCTGCCTGCCTTCTGTACATTGTTTACTATCGTCGCTACTTCTTCTCCAAGCATATTATATACTGCCAGCTTTACAAATCCTTCTTCCGGTATTGAATACTTTATCGTTGTACTCGGGTTGAATGGATTTGGATAGTTCTGCTCTAAAGCATACTCAAGTGGAAGCTCAACTTCTACATTCACTTCTTCTGAATATGTGAATGTTCCGTCGAAATCTATCTGCTTTAATCGGTAACTGTAGCTCCCTATTTCTACTTTTGATTCTACATAGGAATATGACTTCGGTTCGGTGGTTGTTCCGAATCCTGCTACATATCCTACCTTCTCATATACTCCACCAATACTCATTCTCTCAATTTCAAATCCCTGGTTGTTCGTCTCGGTTGCTGTAGCCCAGTTCAATGTTACTTCATCACTTATTGAACTTACAGTAAAGGAGGTTAATTCAACCGGAATCACATAATCAATTAAGATGTCATCTACATACCAGAAATCTATATTAAATGAATTACCGTTATGGTAAACTACAAGCTGGAAACTTGCGGCTGTTGGAGTGAATGTTAGATTTATAACTTCGGGTCCTACATTTCCACCAACAGGCTGGAATTCCCACAACGAAGTATAAGTAGCTCCTGCATCATAAGTGACTCCAATTCCCATAAATGGAGCTGGATCTGCGAACCAGTCACAATAATGTTTAAGAGATAAATTATGTACCGTGTTTGGAACCGGTGTATTAATTGCACAAGAAAGTAACTTAGATAATCCATTAAACGATGGTGTCCAGCTTAACTGCAACTCAGGAGGTGTGCCTCCTGCATTTGATGAACCTGCCGTACTCCAGTTAGTTGTACCCAATGGTCCGATAGGTGTCCAGCAGCTAAGATTTTCAAAAGGTTCTATAAAAATTATTCCGGGTGAAAGCTCTGTTGTGAATGCCCAGATAGGCCCGCTTACATTGCAAGTATCATTCTTGCCAACAATTCGCCAGTTATACATGGTATTGTATGATAGAGGACCGGGGATACTCCAGGATGTAATTGGCGTTCCATTATAAACCTGAGTCATACTACCCGCTTCTCCAAACCAGACTTCTACCTGAGTTGCACCAACTCCATTAGTCCAGCTAATTTCTGGAATATTAATGGAAACTGCTGTAGCTCCGTTTACAGGATTTGGATTGGATGGCGGATCAACAGGGCAAGGAGGACCAAAACTAACTACAGCTGTCCATGCCTGGTAATTGCCTGTTCTGTTATCTGCCCAGAATGGATATGCTAAATCATCTAATGCGGCAACTCCTATATAGTCACCAGCATAGCCGCCTGCTAAACCCGGGATTGGTGAAGGAGTATGGGGTTGATCACTAACTTTGAAGTTTTCAAAAGTATTTCCGCCGTCAAAAGATCTTGCCATATAAACATCAGCCTGATTATTTGGTACATCACGACTATCATAAAAAATAAGCATCAGTTGACCTGTGGCTTGATCTACAGTAGACCAGCAATAATATTGGTCCTTACCATTGTTCATTGCATCATCGTTTACACGAATTGGTGAAGTCCAGGTTGTTCCGCCATCGGTTGATTTTATTAAAACTATGTCTGGATCACTACCTGCTGGTGCTGTTCCTCTCTGTGGCCAACAGACATAAATGTTACCATTAGTGGAACCACCTGTTCGGTCAACAGCCATTGAAGGGAATGAAGAAACCCTAATTCCGTTTTTACTGGATAGGTTCCCTCTTATTCCAAAGTTAACACTTTGATAAATTCTCTGATGCGTCCAGGTTACACCACCATCTGTTGATTTCGAAAATCCTATAGCATCTTCACCATCTGTCCAGTTGGCATCATAAATCGCATATACAACATATACTTCACCATTTGGTCCGGTTTGAACATTTGTTCCTTGTGCAAATGCACTGCCAAGTGGTGTAAGCGTACCAGAAATATTAATTGATGCTGTCCAAGTCTGTCCAAAATTTGTTGAATAACGTAGAACTACCTCACCGTCGTAAGGACCACCAAAATCCAACCATGAACAATAAGATCTGTTTTCATAGGGGCTGCCTATTTTTTTATCTACCATATAATGGTTTTTATCTGCTAATGATCCGGGATTTGGTGCAACCACATGAGTTGTCCAGTTAACACCGCTATTAGTTGATACAGCAACTCCCTGTCCTAGTGAGTTTGTAATGTAATTCTCATAAAATCTTCCGTCAGTTCCGATGACTGAAACGGGGTCACCTGAATTTGAACCAAAGGGTGGTTGATTAAAACCAGTCCAGGTTGCAGATCCATCAAGTGTCCAGTAAACACCTGTTCCATATAATTGTGTTACAGGATTATTAGTAGCATTGGCCGAGCCGAAAGCAATATTTGAGTTTGTTGGATGAACATCAATACTCAATTCTGACTGTGTAGAGTTTGAGCCCGGCAAAACCCTGAAATTTGGTCCTACTGTAATACCGGTTCCAAAGTCATAGTACTTTGGATTCGGATCAACTGGTACCCAGTTGTTTGGCTCTTCCACTTTCACAGGTGCATTTTCATCAAGAGCGATGACCGACCATGCTCGTTCATCGGCACCCACCACCTGCGCGAACAAAGTAGAACTACCCGCACTAATCAGTATGATCAGTGCAAGTAATAAAGGCGTGAGATTCTTCATTAGTTCTCCGTTTTTAATGAATGATTGTTGAATTATTGATCGAATTAAATCTGTTTTCAATTTGTCTTATATCGATTCTAGTGTAATATATCTAATTAGTATTAAAATTGATGAAATAGTGACGATTGGAAGTAACGTGGAAAATATTTCTTACAATAAAAATCGATTGCCTCTACCCTTAAATTTGAATTGGAACAAATTTAAGTAAATCTTTATTTAAAACACTAATTATAATTAGATTTTTTTAATAATTTCCTAAACGTTTAATATCAAATATAAAAAAGCCCCGGATCCGGTTGCTGCCGGACGGGGCTTTTAAGATCCTGCCTTTAACTCAGGATGACATCGTTTGCATTATTTCATTAACATAAGTTTCTTCGATGCTGTATAGTTCGCAGCTTCTATCCTGTATACATATACTCCGCTAGATAAATTGCTTGC
>JBATIA010000085.1:0-2462 GCA_049667415.1 Ignavibacteriaceae bacterium | reverse complement strand
CAACTATTCAGTTTTCAATTCCTGAACAATCATTTGTAACGCTTGAAATATTCAACGCACTTGGAGAAAAAATAACAACACTTGTTTCCAAAGAGTTAAATGCAGGAAATAATGAATCTTATTGGGTTGTTTATAATATGCCAAGCGGAATATATTTCTACGAACTTCAGTCGGGATCATTCATTGAAACGAAGAAGATGTTGATGATTAAATGACGCAGTCATTTATTCAGAAATCCCGCTTTTGCGGGGATCCTGATGAAGTAGGTAATTTCATTATTCACTTTATCACAAAACCCTGCTATGAAATTAGCGGGGCTTTTAGTTGCGGCCAGCATTTAATATTCTTCTTGCTATTAGTCAGATAATAGTCTATGTTCTTAACGAAAGAAGAATCTACAATTTTAAAAAGGCTTTATAGCCATAACTACGCTATCCCACCCTCTATTAAAACTTCTCTTTTCTTCTTAAAGTTGAATACAATACTCTGATTGTGACTGTGTGAGCATTTTGATTAATTATCATATGCTGCCAATACCTAATAAATGCTAGATTCATAAATTTTAAACTTGAAATGAATAAATAATATAATAGCTACAGCAATCGAAGAATTATAGTTTGATTGGAAAGGAAAAAACTATGGAATATATCTTATCGCTCAATGAAGAAATAGATTATATTATCAGAAAGAAATCATCTGCTTGTAATTGTAATCCTTGCACGTGCACCAAGCGTGCAAAGGATAAATACTTTCAGGAATTGAAGGATATTTTAGCAAGATTTAATAAAGAATACTTACATCTTGATCATTTAAGAATTCAATAGCTTGATTTAGCTATCGGGTAAAGTATTTGAAGTAATTTAATTTCATTATAGATACTTCGATTTTACCCTTAGGGTCCTGCCTTTACCGGACAGCCATCGGTCGGGTAATTAACTCATTCATTTTTATTTTTTAAGGAGGTTATATGTACTTAATCCGTGATACTTTTCAGTGTAAACCTGGGATGGCAAAAGAGCTGGTTAATAAATTCAAGCAGACCATTCCCTTTATGATAGAACAGAACTTCAGAAATGCTAAAATAATGACTGATGTTGTTTCAAATTATTGGACAGTTGTTCTTGAATTAGAGGTGGAGACCCTGGCGGATTTTGAAAACCACAAAAGTTTTACTTCCCAGCCAAAAGTCAAAGAAATAATGAAAGATTATATGACTCTGGTTGAAGGTGGAAAGAGGGAAATTTTTAACATTGAATGAAAAATTAAAACTATTTTAGGAGAATTATATGGAACAACAACTCGAAGAAATTCGTGAACAACAAAAAGCATCATGGAATCAATTTTCACCCGGCTGGAAAAAGTGGGACGACCTCACAATGGATTTTTTAAAGCCTATGGGTGATGAAATAATACGTTTGCTCAAGCCAAAAAATAATGAAGTAATCCTGGATGTGGCAGGAGGGACGGGTGAACCGGGATTAACTATAGCATCAATGATGACACATGGAAGAGTTAGTATTACCGACCTTGCAGAAAGTATGCTTGAAATTGCCCGGGAGAATGCAATGAAAAGAGGAATTAAAAACATTGAAATTCACGCTTGTGACGTTTGCGAACTTCCGTTTGATGACAATACATTTGATGCAATAAGTTGTCGTAAAGGTTTTATGTTCTTTCCTGACATGTTGATTGCAGCCAAAGAAATGGCGCGTGTTCTAAAACCGGGAGGAAGAATTGCAGCATCGGTCTGGAATGTTCCTGAAAAAAATTTCTGGATTACTGCTATTATGGGAACAATAAGCAGAAACATGAAATTGCCGACATTACCACCTGGTTCACCCGGAATGTTTCGCTGCGCTGAGGATGGTTTTATGTCCGATTTATTTTTACAGGCGGGTTTGAAAAATATTTCACTATATGAAATAGCCGGGAAACTGAATAGCAAAACAACAGATGTTTACTGGGAAATGATGACAGAGGTTGGTGCACCTATTGTTGCCGCTCTCAGCAGTGCTGATGATGCTATGAGGGAAAAAATAAAGACGGAAGTTTATCAGATTGTGAGTGAAAAATATCCTGATGGAAATGTTATAATCGACTCAAGTGCTATTGTAATATATTGTGAGAAATGATTTTGTCTTTCGTTGAGAATAAAAAAAACAATGTTATCATTAAATATTCTATAACGGCTTGAAAGACTTTTTCACAAAAAAATATAATTACAATCCATGATATAGATGCGGTTTAACTAATATTATTATACAAATTAAAAGGAGTACGGCTATGCTGTTAAGTTTGAATCGTTCCAAAAAGATTAGTGTTCTTTTTGCAACGTTCGTTATTTTTATTTTGAGTTCAACACCTTCTATTGCTCAGGAGAAATCCTTGTATGAAAGACTTGGCGGTATTAAACCTATTTCTGTAGTTGTCTATGATTTTGTTGATCGCCTCATTGCCAATCC
>JBATIA010000084.1:0-7723 GCA_049667415.1 Ignavibacteriaceae bacterium | reverse complement strand
CCATCAAAATGCATTGTAACGGTATTTTTGTTTGCCGAAAAATATCTGGCAATCAAAAAAGCAAGCTTTTCTCTGCTCGCCTGTTTGTTTAGTTTTTGCAATTGCCTAATTGCCGGAATCTTTCCAAGCAAATTATTTCCATCTATAATGTAGTGCCGCATTAGAAGTTAATTCTTAATTCTTCGTTATTCATTCTTAATTCCTAACTAGCTTATCTTGTATTGAAGAATTGATCCTGTTTTGTAATTTTAAGATCCTGAAGCTGCGGTGCTTTCACTCTAATCTCAAATCGGAATCCTGTGTAAGTACCAATTGGGTTCCACGTAAAATTCATAATCCAGCAGTGAAGATCCCTGGAAATTCTAACCTGTGGCGCAGCAAATTCTTCACTTTGAAAATCATAGCTTCCTGTAACATCGAATTTCCAGTTGCGTGAAAGGCTGAAACTTAAACTACCGCTCAGGTTTGAAAAAACCACAGGATTTCCGGGATTAGTACGATTCTGATTGTAGTTATAAGTTAGCGATACCTGCCATGGAATAGTAAAATCAGGATCTTTCTCATCATAAATTCCACTGTAAACTGATTTGCTTTCCTGATCAACAAGTCCAAACTCATCTTCTTTTGCTTGCTCTTTTTCCGAATTATCTGATGCGAATTTTTCCCCGGAAAGGCTTGTTGAGATAGAAAAATTAAGCCCGGTTAACCTTAAAAGTCCTTTACCTGCATCAATAAGATACCTGTTGATTTTTGATGTGTTCGTAGTATAGTCATAAGGAGTAAACCGCGATGAGCCTGAAAAATCGAACAAATCACTTACCTGGGTTCTGTAAGTAACATTAATATCTGCAAAGTTTAATGAATCTGCAGCAAAGTTATATCCCGTTCCAACAGTCAGGTTAAGCAATTGTATCTTTTTTTCTTTTGATGTAGTATCAGTTGGGTCGACTGAAGTTTTAAGCTCAAAATTATTACCTAAAGAAAAATTAAGGTTTTGCTGTTCACCTGAACTGGCTCCACCATATACTTCTTTTTGATATTTATTGTATTTAACTATCCTTCCATCCGTGGTTGTGTATTCACCATAATATCCATATTCGGGTTTTGAGAAATCCGGTTGAAAGCTGTAAGATAGACTTGGAGTTACTGTATGCCTTATTGCATTTATACCCATTGAGTTAATATTAAACATTCCATAAAATTTTGTTGAAGTACTAACTCCCAAATCGTAAGTATTAACAAGGCTTATTTTTTTGATATCATTTGTTACTATTGAATCTCCGCCGGTCGAAGAAGTAGCGGCAAATTGCTCTATCTGTTCATTGTACCACTTTGAATCCAATCTGAATCTAGGAGCAAAAGTAAAATACCCAATCTTCGGTGACAAATCTGCAGTTACGGTATGTTGTAACCCGGCTCTTATATCCAGATCCCCACCAACTTTATTTCTTCTGTTTTGAAATTGTCCGGAATATGCGTAACCGAATAACTCATACCATGATCTGTCAGTCTCACCTGCAGAACTTCGGAATGGATAGCTTTGTGCTTTTCTAAAGAGAACGCTGGGAAGAACTTCATAGATATTATTTTCCTCAAGAGTCTGCCTTCTGCTATAATTTATAGAAGCGCTGTTACCAGATTCATCCCAGGTTTTGGACAATGTTGCATTTGATATTATTTCGTTTCTCAAGTAATCATTAGGATTCACCGTTCCTGTTTGAAGGAAATTTTTAGATGCAAATTCCAGATTTGCGTCGAGTTTTAAAGTTGGTGTAAAATTCTGACTATGAAATAGTCTTAAACGCCAATCAATTTGTTCGCTGAAGCCCGGGTCAGTTGTTTCCCCTTGAGTAAAATCCCGGTAAGATCCTTCAACATATCCCGTATAATTATATCTATTTGCATACCTAAAACGAGAGCCTAAACCAAAACTTCCTCTTGTATAGTAATCCGTAGTTGCATTTATATCCATGTAGTCACTAATTGCCCAGAAGTACCCAAGCCTGCTTATATAGGTCCCATAACGAGCATCACTTCCAAATACAGGCGCGATTATTCCTGATCTCCGACCTGATTGTAGGGGAATGACAATAAAAGGCAAAGGAATAGGAACAGGGACACCACCAAAATTCAGCCAAATCCATTCTGCAACAAGCTCCTCTGACTGAACAACCTTCATTTTGGTTGAGTAAAAATAATAGTGAGGATCCTTCTCGTCACAGGTTGTATAAACACCGTCCTCTATAAAATAAGTATCCTTCGTAACCTTTTTAATTTTTTCGCCGTGGTAGAATCCTCCCTCCAGTTCAGTATCTGCAGCAGAGAGAGTTCCCTGCCCTGTCTTAAAATTATATCGCATTCGTTTTCCTTCGTAAACTTCACCAGCCTCAGAAAGAACGGGGGTTCCTATCAATTCACCTGTTACTGAATCTTTAAGTTCTCCTATTGCCTCAATGTCATATTTTTCAAAATCAACAAAAATGTTGGCGCTTTTAATTTCAGACTTTTTATACTCAATCTTGCCTTCACCATAAATTTCCATTTTCTTTTCCTTTATCAGAAAAATTAATGAATCTGATCCGCTGGCATAAACAACAGTATCAATATCAGATTTTTTCTTGGGCTCAATAGTTATAATTGAATCGGGGGAACTGATGGTGAGTGTATCCGGCAGATTCGTTTGAAGTGTATCATTCTGTTGTGCAATTGCACCTGAATTAAGAATACAAATTAAGATTACATACAGAACGATTTTCATATCTTAAAGATAAAAATATGAATTGATTAAGGGTAGCACATAAAAGTAAGACGTATGATGAACTTCTGTTGTTGCAAATGATATTTAAGAGTGATGGAATACCAGCGCAGAAGCACCTTTAACACCAGCGTCATTCTTTAATTTTGCCGGAAGTACTCTGACTCTTGGTCTGATTGGACTCATAACTCTATTAGCAATTGTTTTTTTAATCGAATCAAAAAGAGGTTTTCCAAAACCGGCTATGCCTCCGCCAATAATAAATGCACTTATATCAAGTACGTTACAAAGAGATGCAAATGCTGATCCGAGATGTAAACCAAGCTCATCAATAACGGATTTGGCAAACGCATCTCCTTTCTCAGCGGCAAGCTGTACGTTCCGTGGAGATACTTTGCTCAAATCATTTCTTATCAACTTCCACATTTTAGATTCAGGATGTTTCTTCAACTCGGTTCGAACGCGTTCTCTCAAATACTGGTTTCCTGCAAAAGCTTCTATACAACCAAAAGAACCACAGTTGCATTTAGGTCCGTTGTAATCTATTGAAATATGTCCAATCTCACCAGCAGCACCAAAATCACCATGATAGATTTTTTTATTTATTACTATTCCCCCGCCGACACCCGTTCCTAAAGTAATCATAATAAATGATTTATATTTTTTACCGCTGCCAAAAGTTAGCTCACCAATCGCTGCTGCATTGGCATCATTATCAACAAAAACTTTTTTACCAAATTCCTGATGGATTATTTTTCCAATATTAACCTTTACCCAGCCGGGAAGGTTTGGTGGGTTCTCAACTATACCTTTACCCGGAGTAACAACTCCCGGACATCCGATACCAATACCATGGATTTTATATTTTTCATTGTTTTTAGTATGTGTTAATTCTCTTATCCCGACTTTAATATTTTCAATTACCTTCTTTGGTCCCTTTTCTGCTTCTGTTCGTACTGTGATTTTCTTAACCAGTCTTCCTGTATTTGTAACTATTCCCAGCTTAATACTGGTACCGCCTAAATCAACCCCAATTGCGTATTTTTCTTTTTTATTCATAAAAATTCTTACAGATTTCATCACGAGTCCGACCTGCTTGCATCAGGCAAGCTTAGGTTGGGAGAATTGATCCATTTGAGATTACTTGTCCCGCCCTTGCGGGGTCGCAATGATATAAATTAATTAGTAAACGATTGATCAATAATTTTTAGTTCACCGGGATATTTTATATCCCCCAATGGTGAAGAAACAGTTGGTGTTGCGTATAGAGTTAACTTTGAAGATGAACCTTGCTGACCACCTAAAGCAAGAGCAAGATTAACAAGATTATCCAATCCTTTATTACCGAAGAATTTAATCAAATCGAGATTCATTGTAAGCGGAATATTTGTAACATCTCCCGTTCCCGGCACGGAAACAGGATTACCAATATTTCCGCTGATAGTTTCAACATTATCAATTTCCAATTTCCATGGAAATGATTTTAAAGTAGCATCTGTCTTAGGATATCCACCTGATCCGTCATTTGGATTTTTTGCTTCCACATTTAATGTAAAAGACACTGGCAACTCCCCGGATGTTATTACACTTGTAAGTTTTAATAATTCAACAGCGTTAAAATCTGACATGCTTTTTTTGTTTGAGATATTTATACCACTTAAGGTAAGGTTGTTTACATTTCCTAGCTTAAACTTAAGACGGGATAAATTGACCATAGTTTCATAAACGCTGCAACTTAAACTGGTTAGTAAGAGAAGTACGGAAAGGAAAAGAATTTTTTTCATAGGTCTTTAATATTGTTTTATTGTTGTATTGAAATATTGTTAATTATGCAATTTATTTTGAGTGTAATTTATTAAATGATGAATTGATTTAGGAAGACGTTGAAGTTCATTAAATATGTGTTCGTAATCTTCCTTCTTCAATAATTTTCTCTTTTTTGCTTTTTCATTATGGTCAAGTGATTCAAATAAAGAGCCATAGCTAATCCTGTAAAATCTTATTTTATCCTTTTTTGAGTACCGCCCAAATCCTTCAGCTATATTTGCTGAAATGGAATCTACAGCTTCAACCCATTGTTTTCCCAAAGTCATTTTGGGGAAATAATCCCACTTGATAACCAATTCCCAAACAAAGTTACTCATATTAAAAGCTATTTTGTAAGCTTCAATATCATTTAACTTTAGATACTTTTTATTTTCCATCACACCTATAAAACAATATAACAGTAGAGCAATTAAACAATCACTTCCCTTCAATTTTATTGATAATCAGCTCCGCAACTTTTAATGCTCTCAGACCATCAATCCCGGAAACAATTGGTTTTGTTCGATTGATAACAGAATTCACAAAAAGTTGCAATTCGTACTGAAGCGCATTTAATTCTTTCTGTTCCGGCTGCTCGTAAACAAGTTTTCTTCTCCTGTCTCCAACTCCAATTTCACCAAAAGAAATTAAAGTTGGACCTACTTCTGCATCGGGCAACATTAGTCTGTAAGCCTCAGCAACTCCTGTAATAAAATCTAATGCTATATAGCTATCCCGTTGAAATATTCTCATCTTCCGCATTTTTTTCTGTGAGATTCTACTGGCAGTAACATTTGCAACCGCTCCGTTCTCAAACTGCAGCCTTGCATTTGCTATATCAAGATGATCAGAAACTACAGCTACTCCATTTGCCTGGACATCAATAACATCACTTTTAACAAGGCTGAGGATTATATCAATATCATGAATCATTAAGTCCAGTACAACGGCAACATCAGTACCCCGTAGATTGAATTGTGCAAGGCGGTCTGTCTGGATAAACTTCGGTTCGTCGATATATTTTTCCATGGCAACGAGTGCTGGATTAAATCTCTCTATATGACCCACCTGGAGAATTAAATTTTTCTTCCCACATATTTCAATAAGTTCTTCTGCTTCTTTGATGGTTGCTGTTATCGGCTTCTCAACGAAAATATGGATTCCTTTCTCAAAACATTTCTTAGCAAGTTCATAATGTGCCGTGGTTGTAGCAGCAATAGAAACCGCATCAGCTTTTTTCAATAAGTCCTCAACAGAAGCTGTACCCGGAACATTTAATTCTGCGCTGATATTTTTTAATTGTTCAGAGTTGGAATCGTAAATACCGACTAATTCACAATTCTCTATAGATTTGAACATCTTTGTATGTAGTTTGCCAAGGTGCCCGGTACCTATAACACCTACTTTAAGTTTACTCATTTTACTACTGTGTAATTCTTTTGTAACCTATTATTCGTTCGTACCCTCCTTTATCCTGCTCGTTATAATAAAGGAAGATATCGTACTCTTTGGTATTCAGCCAGGTATTTCCTTCAAGTACAAGCCAATCAGGATTTACAATCTCACCATCGCTCAGGTAAGCAACAACATATTGGTAATCATATATGCCCCTTTTAAGAGGAATAGTAATTGAATTCACTCCACCAGATTCATTCATTTTATATTCGCCGGAAAGTCTCCAATCGTTGAAAGCCCCAATTAGAAAAATACTTCCAGTAACTTCATCGGGAGGACGAATGGAAAAAGTTACATTATGATAAGTTGAATATTCGTTCTTATAATCTGAATAAATTTTTCCACCATTTAAATCTTTCTTAAGCGGATTTAGAAAAAATCTTGAATACTCCAAACCATCAAGTTGAGCTTTTAAATCCTTCCCGACAAACTTCCTGTAATCTCTAATATCAACCTGTCGGAATTCATTTCCTGCAGGAATATCACGTGCAGTAAAAGTGAAGTTTCGGTTGGCATCCCATTTATAAAATCTGAACAGCGTATTTGTTTTTCGGTCTATTACAATCGGATAGTTAGTATTCTGGTTATCAACTATTTCAATCTTATCTACAAATGAAGGATGAAATTCATCGGGTAAATAAAAATCTGTGGTAATATTTATAGCTTTGGCAAGCTCGACTGGCCAGTAAGATTTATCCTCAAGCTCATCTCGCTTTAACTTGGCTCCGAGCTCAATATCATTCTGAACTACAAAAAACTTACCCGTGGCATAAACTATTGATGTATCCTGAGTATCAGTTACGTAAAACCTCCATTTCCCGGAAAAAGGAAATTTGACCTGGTCTCTGTCATCTGGAAAAGTGCTTTTATGATGATAGCGAGCATCATCTGCCACCATAATCGGCAGTTCAAAAAAATCCAGAAAGTAAAAAGAGCTGTACTGTGAATTAAGAAGAAAAACATTTTTGGTTGGCGTCCATCCCTTATCGCAAAACCTGAAAACAATATTCATATTAGGAATAAAATCTCCCTGCACGTCAAACTCAATAACTAGTCTGTTATCTTTAGTTATAACTGGTAATGCGGTCGGGCTGTCTGTTGTATAGATGTTTAAACTTTTAACAACAAAATCCTGTGATAATAAATTTGTGTAAAGAACAAGTGTCAATAGAAATATTAAACCGGAAGACTTCATTTATTCACCTAAAATTAAAAATCAAAAATTTCTACACATTTAATTGATGAATAAGGGACGAAGATTCCTATCCCTTCCCCTTCTCTTTCGGTTTCAAGCAGCAAACCATCATCATAAGCATTGATAAGCTTTCCCGACTTAAATACGATTTCGTAAAGTGGCTGGTCGCTCTTAGGATCTTTGGTTGCGCCGTAGTTTTCATGTAATGTTATGTTTAATGTATGATTAATGTATTCGGTCCAATCGAGGTTCATTTTCTTTCCTTATACTGTTTTATTTGATAATGCAATTTAGTTTTTTAAGAGTTAATATTCATGCACAATTGTATGGAATAAAAAACCCCCGTAATCAAGAATTACAGGGGTTTAACAATCTAATAATTTATTTTTCTATAGTGCTTTTATCTCATTCACCAGTTTGCTCATTGCTTCTTTCGAATCACCGAAATACATAAGTGCATTCGGGTAGAAGAATAGCTCGTTATCAATTCCTGCATAACCAACATTTAACGA
>JBATIA010000083.1:0-8846 GCA_049667415.1 Ignavibacteriaceae bacterium | reverse complement strand
CATCTAACGGTGCTGATTTAATATTAACGTTTATATCAGATTTAAGTGATATGCCTGATTGTGCAGTAATATCTTTATACAAATCTATAATCTCATTAACAAGATCAGCAGGATTTACCATTTTTAATTCAGGCAGTCTACCTTTAGAAAAGCTAAGAAAATCTTTAACGAGAGAAGTTGTTTTTTCAAAATTTCTTTCAAGCATTTCCCATCCCTGGTTAATCATAGCTTTATCGTCTTTTGCCAGACCTAGACTCACAATATACTTTCCTCCTTCTAAACCCATCAAAATATTTTTTATACTGTGTGCCAGACCAGCTACTGTTTGGCCAACAGCACCAAGACGTTCAGCTTCAATAACTTTGTGCTCTAATTGTTTTAATGCAGTAATGTCGTTTGAAATTTCAATTACATGTGCTACACTATTGCTGCCCCTCATAAGAGCCGATGTTGAAACTGCATAATGAATTTTCTGTTCTTGTTTTCCAATTCCAGTTTTTGTAGAATGATGAACTTTGCCGTCTTTAAAAGTTTTTTCAGCCGGGCAATTCCTGCATTTTGTTCTTCTTCGCTTATATACTTTATAACAATGCTGACCAACCACATCTCCGAAATTATCACGAAAAGCTTCATTCGCTCTTACTATCCTAAAATCTTCTCCAATTACAGTAATGAAACAAGGAACTCGATCAAAAAGGATGTGGTATTCCTGCTGCCACCGATCAGTTTCAGTAACGGTGTGGGTCATTTCCATTGCATATTCAATTTTACTTCCCTTTTGAGATTTAATAGGAAACGAGTGTGCAATGTAGTGAGTCTTCCTACCGTTTTTATCAATACCAATAGCATCACTAACAACCGGTTTACCTTTGCTGAAAACGTCCATGGTTGGACATTTATCACAAGGGGCATCCAACTTTTTATAAACAGCGTAACATTTTTTGTTTCGCCAGGCACCGAAATGTTCGGTAAAATTATTATTCGCTTCAACAATATTAAAATCGGGATCAATCACACAAACGTTATCAGGTATCTGCTGATACAATTCCTGCAAAATAAGATTGTGAATTTTTTCGAATCTGTTAGGTTTTTTATTCACAATTACATTTTTCAATTTCTAATTTGTCAATTGTTTCACTTTTTTAATAAAATTTTCAACGTTAATAGGTTTTTCCATATAGCATTCAGGTGCTGGAATTGATTTATCAGAAACAAATGAATTAATACTAAATTTTTCAGATTCAACGACACCGCTTATAATTATAACAGGAATCTTAGAGAACTTTTTATCCTTTCTCAGTTTGGAATAAAAAGAAATTCCTGTCTCCTTTGGCATCATAATATCAAGGCAAATTAATCTTGGATGAATCTCTTTAACCTTTTCCATTGCATTTTCAACTTCACTTATTGAATAAGTTTCATAACCGTTGGACTTTAAAACCGCCTCAAGGTACGTATTCACATCAGGTTCGTCATCAATTATTAAAATCTTCTTCGATAACATTTATTTATTCCCCTTTTACAACTGTTGATTTGACGTCAGGTAATATCACCTGGTTAAAATGCGGAGAAGAAATTTCCCACTTGATGCTCGCCTCTAATTTCTTTGTAAAACTGGTTTTGTGACAGGTTGAACATTGTGCAAGATTTGGTTTATCCTTCAATTCTTTTGATTTAATCATATGGCAGGATACGCACAGCTTGTGCATTGCATCGGTATATGATAACGCATTGTATTTTTTGTCACTAACATTTTGAAGATTTTGGAAGTTATACTGTGGATGGCAGTCGACACATTTCTTAGCTGTTTCAGTAGTTCTGTTCATTCCGGGATGATGGCAATCATCACATTTAATATGTGCATTGGAATTTAAAGTGTGTTCATTGTGTCTAAAGAAAGCAGTTGGTTTGTACATAGTTGTATGACATTCCCAGCAGCTATTCTCCTGATATCCCGGAAGAGTAAGATGATGACACTTATTACATTGATCTTCACCAATTCTTTTTATGTGATCTTTATGAGGAAAGCTCACGAAGTAATTATCTCGGTTCCCGTTTATTAAAAGAGTGTCTCTACCACTTGCACGACTAACTTTCACAATGTCTATTCCTTTCCCAAAAATTTTCTGTTCAGGCATCAAAGCCATCCCAATCGCAAAACTGATTACAAAAACGAGTGAATATTTTGTTAAAGATGCAATGTCAGGTGTACCAAGCCACACTCTGGATGAATAATCAAAAGAAGGAGGTGTCTCTGGTAGAGATTGCGGATCTTTTGGTTGAATCTCCCAGATATTAAAGTGTTCAATTACAAATAAAAATACCAGTGCTGCTACTGAGATAACTCCTAGGGTAATCGAAATTTCCATCCAGGATGGGAAATAAGAATCACCAGTGGCACTTAGCATAGTTATACCACCCACATTGACACGGTTAAAAACCATCCCCAACACTACCATAGTGGAACCAAACCATTGATAGCTGTTCTTTTCCCTTAACCGGGGAACCGCAAAAATCATCATTGGAATGAGCGTTGAAATTAATATTTCAATTATAAACAGATTACTTTCCCAGGTACCGGAGAAAATCAATCCAAGTTTTCCGGTAACTGCTAGATCCGATATTTTAACGATAAAATAAATTCCTAAAACCCACACAACAGCTTTACCGAGTTTTGCAACAAGATTGGTTTCGGGTTCGCGGCGATAGAGCCAATGAGAAACCAAACTTTCAAATGCAACCATCATCAAACCAAGTGCTATTGCAGAAAGAAAAAACTGAACCGGGAGAATATTGGAATACCAAAGTGGATGAAGCTTGAACGGCATTATTAGAAACAATGAACCGAGCGATGACTGATGGAGCGTTGAAAGCATTATTCCTAGTAAGACAAACACAAAACGAAATTTCAACAAAAAGTTTCTAATTTTAGCATAGCGGCTGAATTTTTCTAACGGCACAGGACTGAATTCGAGAAGTAAAACTGTAGTGTATAAAATAACACACCAACCAACTTCAAAAAGCGGGGAATGTAAATTCCAATGGACAAACATATTCCACAGATTCCATGGTAATCCTAAATCGAATGTTAAACCTAAGATGACTGCGAGGTAACCAAGAAATGCTGTTAGTACTGCAGGCTTAACTAAAGGATGAAACTCTTCTCTTCTCATAATATAGAAAATGGCCGTCATAACAAACCCACCTGCTGCGAGGGCAACACCGCCCATTACATCAACTCCAATCCACAATCCCCAGGGAGTTGAATCATTTAGGTTTGTTGTAGCGCCTAATCCAAAAATAAAACGATTCAAACCGACTGCTGCTGCAAACCCGACAATTAGCCATAAAACAAACTTTGTATTTTGTAATCTATTCATTCTTTGAATTACCCTCTTTTCCGTTTTCTTTTTGCAATTCCATTCGCCTACGGATTATCCAGTTGAGTCCCAGCATAGCACCTCCCATGCCGACAAATGCGAACGGTACAGACTTCATCGCAGGGGCAGTAGTCTCAGGAAGTGGTTTTGTTCCTAGATTAGTATTATAAGATAGAAATCCAAGGTCTATATCTGACAAGTACAACACCGATGTTCCTCCTACTTCATGCTCACCCCAGACTTTGTTTATGTACTTACCAGGATTGTCTTTTATTCTCTGATGTGCAATCTTTAAAAGTTCTTTGCGCTCACCGAAGATTGTAGCATTTACCGGACATATTTCTGTGCAGGCAGGTTGTTCTCCTTCATTAAGTCTGGTGTTATAACAAAGAATACATTTACGAACATAAGGAACTGTACTATCCCAATCGTAACGTGGAATTCCATAAGGACAAGCCATCATACAATAACGGCACCCAAGACATTTATCACTATCATATATTACGGCGCCTGAATCTGCTTTATGAAGTGCTCCTACCGGGCAGACAGACGTACAGGCAGGTTCAAGACAATGACGGCATTGTTTTCGAATGTAGTGGTCATCCGGCTTCTGAATTATTGAAGTCCAATTTTCTGCAGAGAGACCATCATTTTTCTGCCAGACTCTTGGAACGTCCATTTCAAGATTGTTTATTTCTTTACAGGCAGAGACACACTTTAAACATCCAATACATTTTGTTATATCTGTTAATATTGCTTTACTCAAACCGGTGCTCCTTTTTTATTTAATGTTGAGCATACTGCTTCATCTGTTTCGGGAGGGAATTTCCATGCTATTGTACAGACGACCTGTGATAGCGGCATTAACACGCAATGTGCAATCTTTGTAAACGGAATTAGTATAAAAATTAAATCCGCAGAAAGAATATGCATTAGCATGAACGCTTGATACGTTTGTGGATTTACACTCAAGTGAGCACAAACAAATCCTGTTACAAAAGGGATGAGCAATATCAATGGCCAGAGATAATCCTGCTTACGGCTAATGAAGCTTGATGATTTATTTAGTAATCGTCCAATAAATAAAGCTAATGCAAAAAATATTGTGCTCAACGTAAGCCAAAAAGCCCATTGATATGGAAGGGTAATCCAACCAAAACCTAATGATTCTTTCCAGAGTTGAACGTGAGCAAATAAAAAAAGTGGAACTAACAAAAGCCCTACATGAAAAAGTATTGAAATCACTGAATAAAACGGACGGTTATGAGCGACACGTTTAACAGGAAATAGCCATTCAATTCCGCGGCTAATGATTAATTTCCACTGCATAGTTTTATCACCTGCTTTTCGATAAGCCTTATAAGCTCCCCAGCTATCCAGCAAAAAAATTCTGATTAAACCTAAAATCATAATTGCAAAGCAAAGACGAAACAAAGGACCTTTTGCAGCATCGAGCCATGATTCCATAATTAATTTTCCTTCGGTAAAAATTCAGATTTAGCTTCATTTTTTTCGATGAGTGAATCATCAAAAATTATTGCTTTATAAATTAAATCATGAAGACCAACCACCTGGCAGTAAATTCCCTGGTCTTCAACTAATTCTCTTAATTGCTTTTTACAATTTGCGCACGGTGCAACTAATATTTCGCATCCGGATTTCCTGATCTGATCGGCTTTTAATTTGCCTCCAACTGTTGTTCGGTAAGTTCGGATTTCGTCGATCGATACTGTACCACCTCCACCGCCACAACAAATATTTTCATCTCCGTTTGGAGTCATCTCAACATAGTTTTTGCAAAATGCTTTTAAAAGATCGCGCGGTTTTTCAATTATCCATCGTTGGCGTGCAATGTTGCAGGGATCGTGGTAAGCTACTTTTTCAGTCACAACATCAGGATTAAGTTTTAATCTTCCTTCTTCCCAGACTTTATGAGTGTATTCCATGATGTTTAATACAGGTAATGCATCTTTCCCACCACAGTAAGTCGGTATAAAATATTTTGCTGAACGGGATGCATGACCGCACTCACCTATAAGAATATTTTTTCCTTTTAGCCTTTTTGTTTCAGCATCAATTTTCTTAACCACCCTTTCAAGCATTCTGTCACTATAGAAGAGACCATAATTGATACCATCAAAATAACCAGTACCGGTTGTCCACGAGTCTCCAGTCGCAGTAAAGACAGCCGCAATACCCATCAAAGATTCTGCTTCCATTAAAAAATCACTTACTGCAGGAAAAAATACGTAGTCCGTATTTTCAACATCGATAGGAAATTTTATATGAACCGATTTTTCTTCAAACATATCATCTTCTAAAAATTCTAACGTATCTTTTAATGCCGGAACCGGAATTGCGGATGTATTTTTTGTAGCACCTTCAAGCTGTTCACGAGTGCTTACTACTAAAGCTCTTGGTGCAATACCAATTTCACTTAAAATATATCTTCCCAGATGTGTTATTAATCCATGATCAATTCCGGAAGGACACTCGAGAGAGCATTTTCTGCATGCGGTGCAGTTCCAAAAACTATCTGCCATTTCCTGCACTTTTTCGTCTGTGAGGTATCCACTTCCTAATAAACGTCCTTTTAACAATCCTCCTACAGTAAAGTGACGACGATAAACACCTAATAGTAACTCAGAACGATAACAAGGAATATCTTTAAGATCACCTGTTGCTTGATATACCTGACATGTGGTTGCACAGCGGGAACATTTTGCACTCATTCGAATAAAATGATCAAGCGCCATTTTATAGTTGGAGTGCTTTAAGATTGCCGCAAAAGCTTCAAGAAAACGGCGTGGACGATCATTTACATCAAAATTCTCTATATGATAACGCACGTTTAGTTTCTGCCTATCTATTGCTTCGGGTTTTCTTAAAGATTTAAAAGCTTTTTCTCTTTCTTCTTCAGTTATTACAGATGTTTTCATTTATATATGGTTTTTGAATATGATGTTAGTTCTGTTATTCATTTATTTCTATTAAAACTATTCTTTCAAGCTAAATGCTTTTTCATGACCTTCAATAGGTCTGCTTAAAATCGGAATGATTGATTTATTCTGATCTTCTATTTTTACATCGGGTTTTTCCGGACTCAAAAAATCTATTCCATATTCCAAACAACTTTTTTCCAGTACTGGATTTTTAAGATATACGTATACCCGGGCATCGTATTGTGTTTTTGTAATGTGATGAAATTCTTTTATTTCCTGTTCGGCACTATAAATCTGTGCACCACAGCAAACAGCAACCTTAATTTGTCTGTTGCAAACCGGACAATTAATTCTGGCAACCAGATCTATTAAAAAAGATTCATCATCGGAATACGATGAAACTGAATAACCCTTGCTTGTAAATAAATCCTTTGCCCATTTTACAAGATCTTCGTGTGAAACTAATTCGGCGCTGTGGATGTCAGATTGAATAATATCATATGGCTTTAACTTCCCTGTGAAAAAATGATTTAAAGCACCTTCGACTGACAGATTGATATTTGGAATGACGGAAATTCCCAAGGCAAGAAGTTGGTCCCGATAAAAATTTTTTATTCCGCTACAGATAATAGTATTCACTTCATAAAGTCTTAGAAGTCTTACTCGCAGAAATCCCTCACTTAATTGACAGTTCACAGTTCTTGATGAGACAATTTTTTTGTTCTTAATTACAATTAATTCGAACTGTCTTGCTGCTTCAAAGCAAGGTGCAATTTGATTTCTGAGTACTGGAATTGCTAGGTTCATATTTGATTTGAGATGCAACACTTATACCTATATGACTATTGTTGCATTTCAAAGCAAAATAAAAGAAAAGCTAAGTTTTAATTATGCGGGGCGTTGCAAGAAATGCAACGATAATGTTGCACTGCGACTGTGGGTGTCGCATTTAGTGCACCATTATTTAAGAATGTAACAGGTTAGAGTCCATCAATATCTATATGATATCTTTTAATTTTTCTCCACAACGTACTCCGATGCATACCAAGTTCTTCAGCAGCTTTTGAAATCATTCCCCCACAATTTCTTATTGTAGTTATGATCCGAGCCTGTTCATCTATAGATTCAGTAACCGGTGTTGACTCAGGTTTTTTACTTTTATCAAAATCTACTTCGGATTGAAGAAGTTCCGGTGGAAGGTGTTCTCTTTTAATGATACTTCCATGGCAAAGAACAAATCCATGTTCAATAATATTTTCTAATTCTCTGATGTTTCCGGGAAAATCATAACGCATGAGAATACTCATTACATTCGGACTTACACTAATAATTTTCTTACCTGTTTTTGCGTTGAATTTCCTAATAAAATGATCGACTAAAAAAGGTATATCTTCCCGTTTCTCCCTCAAAGGTGGAAGATCAAATTTCACAACTGCAAGTCTGAAATATAAATCATCACGAAATTTAGCCTGTGCTACAAGTTTTTTTAGATCTTTTTTGGTTGCTGCAACGACTCTGATATTTGCCTTTATTGTTTTTGTACTACCAAGTGGTTCGTACTCTCTTTCCTGCAAAAGACGAAGAAGTTTAACTTGTGTGGAAAGTGGCAACTCACCTATTTCGTCAAAAAAAACTGTTCCTCCGTCAGCAGATGCAAGCTTTCCTTTTTTATCTGATTTTGCATCGGTAAATGCTCCCTTCTCATAACCAAAAAGTTCAGACTCAAATAACTGGCCGGGTAATGTACCGCAATTTATCACAAGATAGTTTGAATTTTTTCTCGGACTAAGATTATGAATTGCACGACCAAAAAGTTCTTTACCTGAACCGGAAGGTCCCTGAACAAGCACAGTACTTTCACTCTCAGCAATATCAGGTAAAATTCCAAAGAGCTTATGCATTTTTGGACTTTTAGAAATTATATCTTCGAGTGAATAGCTTTGTCTTAACTCTTTTCTGAGGTGCTCAATAGTAGAAAGATCCCTGAAGGTTTCAACCGCACCAAGAATATTACCCTCCTCATTTTTTAATAAAGCAGTTGAGATGCTGATCGGAATTTTTTCTCCCTGGATATTAATTATGTTAACAGGTCTGTCAATCGCTTCAATTCCTGTTTCGAGAGTATCCTGAAGGAGGCAATTTTCACAAATATCCGAATGAAAAACATCCTGACAATGTTTTCCTACTGCTTGTGAAGCGGGAATGCCGGTTATTTTTTCTGCAGCACGATTGAAACTGGTAATTATTCGATCACTATCAACAGTAAAAACACCATCAGCTATCGAGCTTAAAATAACCTTGAAAAGATCTGTGCTCTCATTCTTGTCATTCATTACAAATCATTATTTAACTATATCTGCTACTTCTAATCAAAACAAAAATAAAACAAATTGAATTTTAGTTTTTCAAAAGCTCCTTCACCTTTTCTAAAAGCTTATCTCTATCAATAGGTTTTTCAAAGTACCCTTCAGGAGGATGAACTTGTTTGCGAGTTTCAATAAATCTTTTAAAGTCTAATGAAACC
>JBATIA010000082.1:0-14186 GCA_049667415.1 Ignavibacteriaceae bacterium | reverse complement strand
GCACATTACTGTTTTTTTCGACATTGACTAATGAAATTTCAATCGGGACAGACCATATTTGATAAATACCAGTTCTGTTATCCATCCAAACAGGCCAGAACATATCATTTGAAAATGTGATGGAAATATTATCCCCCTGGTAACCCTGTCCTAATCCGCCAATAGGTAAAGGTTTAAAGTTTCTATCACTTATTTCAAATTCGCGCCAGTTGTTTCCTCCATCTTCAGAACGGGCTAAGAAAACACCTGAAGAATCTGAAGTTGTATTTCTATCATCATAAAAAATAACATTTAATCCTCCATACTTATCGACGTGCACAGCCGGTAAGTATTGAATTGCACCATTATTTAAAGCATCCTGGTTAACTCTTATACCGGCAGACCAGGTTTGTCCATTATCGGTTGAGCGATTCAGGATTACATCGGGGTCACTTCCGGCAGGAGCTAAATTTTTCTGAGTAGTAATAATATAAACCCATCCATGTCTTGGTCCACCAGTTGTATCAACTGCGATATTCGGTAAGCCGTTTACTCTTATATTTCCTTTCTGGGTGAGGAGACCACTTATTCCGTTCATATCAAATGCATTTTCAGTAACCTGCCATGTACTCCCGCCATTTATTGATGAAGCTACACCAACAAAATCCTCAGTATACGGAGAACTAGTTGTAACACCTGCCCAACAAATATATACTTTACCATCCGGTCCCATTGTTATATCGCCACCAGCACTACGCTGAATTGGATTATTTATCTGTGCCGGAGCTGACCAGTTTAAACCTCCATCATCAGTAAAAGAAAATTGTAATGGAAAGGGAGGCGCAAACTTTATCCAGGCAGAATAACTTCTTCCAAAATAAGTACTGGCTGCGTGCACATCGGATGTCATTGTAGCGCGTTCAAGATCATCATTAGAAATAGTTTTTTGGTTTGACCAGTTAACTCCGAAATCTGTTGAGTAATGCGAATATAAACCAGATGAAAAACCAAGCCTTGTAACTAAAAAAACTCCATCCTTATTAATGGTAATCCCGGGATCTCCTCCGTGCAAATTTATCGGCTCACCTTTGCAGGTATCTGAACCATACCAGTTATTCCCACCGTTTGTGGTTACATAAATTCCCTCACTCACAAAAAAAGGATTGAATATTATTGTATTAGCCGAGGCAAAAATGATGTCGGGGTTTGATGGATGAGTAACAATGAATACTTCGGTCTGGCTAACATTACCGGGGTAAAGCCTAAAGTTTTCACCAATACTTAAAGTGAATTCCTTGTTCAAATTCTGAGCTATTGTTATTGTTGAAAGGAATAAAACTGTTGTGATTTTAAGATTGATCAATTTCATTATTTCCCGATACTGTTTTTATTTACAAAGTTAACAATTATTGTTGGGTTATTTAAGCTATTTAAAAGTTCATTCAACGGAATTACCCGCAGATATAAACTTATGTATAAAAAATAGGGGATCTCCCTCAATATTAATTATCCTCATATGGAAGCGATCAGCAGAGAAGTGCCGACCGCTCACAATTAAGTTAGTTGAATGCATATCCAAAATTAATTCCTCCATAAAAACTTTGTGGTTCGCCCGGTTCATAAAATCTTCCGTTCGAAGAGTTGATATTTATAAATCCGACGTAAACTTTGTCTGCAATATTATTTATTCCACCGGAGATAAGAATGTTAAAGTTTCCAAATAACATATCGAATCCAATTCCGGCATTCAAATTTGTATAATCAGTTGTCTTATCAGAATTAGCATCATCAACCCACATCCCGGTTACGTACCTCATACTCCCGCGAATGAACCCTGTAATTTGACTTGTGAAAGAATGATTATACGCAATGGCAATGAAAAAATTATGCATGGGTACGCTTGGCACTTCATTGTTAGAAAAATTTTGAGTCAGTGTATCAAGGGTTTCATTTACTGTTAGCGCGATGTACTCATCATAGGAAAAATTAGAGTAAGTATATGAGGTCTGAAGATTTAATCCTTTAAATACATCCACATCAGCACCTATTTCAAGTCCCATACGGTTTGTTTTAGCCGCATTCCTGAAGAACACCTCGCCGAAGACTTCGAATGGTACTATCTCATCTTCAATAACAGTATTAAAGAAAGTTGCTTCGAAAACAATATTATTAAAGAACCGCAGTTCGGGGTTTCTGATGTTTCCTTTAATACCTATTTCAAAATTATTTGATTTTTGTGCTTTCAAATCAGGATTAAGCAGGATGGATGGATTTGAACTTGTGGGGTAGTTGTCCATTTCATTTCCTGCCGGAGAATCAAAGCTTAAACCATAAGATGTATATATTGCAATATATGGTGTCAACTTAAAATTTAATGCGGCTTTTGGTGTAAATGCTTCAAACCTTCTAAACGCACTTCTGTTCCCAAGAAGCTGATCTTTAGTCTCATAATAAACATTATCATATCGACCTGTAAGCAAAAGATAAAATCTCTTACCGTACAATTCTAGAAAATCGGAAAAATAAAAACCATTGTTGCCTATGCTTTCATCAGTTAGTGCATTAAGCTGATCGCCTTTTTGTCCGCCGATGTTTTCATACCATTCAACGGGTCCGGTTTGATACAGGACATCACCACCGACGGAAAATTCGTTATCCAGATTGGCAATGGTGTGTCTGTTTATGTACCTTAATGAACTTCCCAACCCGTAGCGATTCATAACTCTGTAGTCTGCTGAAGTGCGGTTGAAATATTTAATTGTCCCGTAAGGGAGAATTTCAATTTCCTGGTTATCATTCTTACCAAATTTAGTATTGAACTTTAAACCAAGACGACCTTTGGTTTTAATTCTTTTAGTATCTCTGCCAACCTCTCTCTGAGCTGCCTGGTAAGGATCTTCTTCAAATTCTTCTTTTGTTAAAGAGCCCGGAAGCTTAATCAGACCATCTACAAAATATCCAATTAGCTGCAGGTTGGAACCATCACCGGGAGCGAGATCAACAACAGTATTGAAGATGTGCCAGTAATCCTGGCTGTGTGGTCTGAAGCCTTTATAGTTATGATAGCTGTACGTTCCCAGGAAACCATACTTATCAGTCCTCACTCCAAACTTTATTCCGTTTTGTCTTAGATCGAATGAACCAAACTCGTTAAAACTAGTCACAAAAGAGTAAGGGAAATAAATATCGTTAATAAAGTTTATTACCCCGCCCGGTGCGTTAGTATAAAGCGAAGAGCTGTTTCCCTTCACTACTTCAATACTACCCACAGAGTTAAAGTCAATTGCTTCAATTCTTGTTTGGCCATCCGGTTCTGATTCCGGAATTCCATCAAGAAGTATTCTCACACCTCTAATGCCTGTATTCGATCTGCTTCCAAAACCTCTTATAGAAACCCGTACGTCGTGGTTTCCGTAACGGGATTGCAGGAACAATCCGGGCACGTTCTCCAGGACATCGTCAATGGTCACCTTTCTACTAAACTTGAACTGAGTGTTTTTGAGACGAAATACCGGATAGGGTATATCAATTATTTTCTTCTCAACTCTCGTTGCAGTTACAACAACATCATCGGTTTCGTATGTAAGAGTGTCAACCTTGGTGATGGAAGAATCGCCCACAACAAGCACCTGTGCATGATGTGTTACGCTACCTACCAATAGGCAGAGAAGAATAATTAAATAAGAAAATGTTTTAGTTGAATACATATTTTACCTTCTTAATTACTCGTTTAATTAATTTGTCTTGATGAGAAAATAATTAAACGCAACGCGGCGGAGGTGAAGGTATTTCTATATTAGGAGAGTTGTAAGAAACGGTCAGCCAAAATTTAAATCCATATCCCTGGACTAAAGCGATCCCGGTTTGTTCAGATTTTACAGGTTCTGACAGTAAAATATTAAAGTGATTATATGTTGTTGGACGTTGCTTGTTTTCAGAAGAGTTTTTATGAACTCCCTTTTCGAATTCTTCTTCCAGTTTCTTTTCCTTTTCATCATTAATGCAGTATAAGAAAATTTGCTTGTTATCCTCTGCCCTTTTTACAACATCATACATTTCGCCGTTATACTTGAACTCACGAGAATGAATCCACCTGAAATCAATTTTTTGCTCCAGCAAATCCTCTTTGTTGAACACTAACAACTCAATACATTCTTCTTTTGATGGTTTGGCAGCTTTCTGCATTCCCAGGTTTTTATAATAAATTGAAAGCAACGGGTGAAGTGCTAAAAATCCAAAGGAATTATATATAAATAAAGAAAGGATCAATATTGAAGCAATTCTTCTCACGCTCAGCAACCATCAACCTTATTATGAGTGAATCAGTTTATTACTATATATGGAAAGGAATTCAAAAACCGTGCTTTAAAATAATCAGTATTGCCGACAAAAACACTTAAAGATGTTACTCTTTTTCGGCAATGGTTTTAGAGTTTCAGCAATTATTTCTTTTTCTGAACGGCTCTCCAGCCGGTTGCCGGAACCATAGTCGGTCTTCTTATTTTACTAATGAATCCCGCCTGCTCTGCAATATAAAAAGCATCAGGTTCAATTTCCTTTACAATCTTAATAAGGGCTGGAAGATTTTTTCTTTCGGAAGCAACATAAATTTCTGTAACTACGCCGTCTTTTCCTTCACCTTCAAAATTTGTAACAGCAAAGCCTTTTTGCCTGAGGGAATTTGTAATTTCTTTTGCAAACCGGGTTGTAATAACCCTAAAATTAGTATAACCCATCGCAAGTCTTTTTTCAACCAATATTCCGACTACATTACCGGTTGCAAAACCGAATGCGTAAAATAAACCAAGCAGCGGAGATTCCATGACCCTTGGAAGTACCGCACTCAATACTAAAAGCCACACACTTGTTTCTATAAATGCAAGAAAGAAAGCTACTTTAGTTCTTCCCTGGATAATGCTGATAGTCCTCAATGTACCAACCGATACATCAACAATACGAGCAAGAAAAATAAAAACTCCAAGCAACCAGATATTCATATTTAATTAAGTAATATTGACAAATGTTGACTACAAAATTATAATTAAAGGAGGATGAAAATTAATATATATGTTGATAATGCTTACTCGTAATTATATAATAGAACATATCAATCCCTTAAGATAAAGTCCTTCGGGAAAATTTGTTGCTACGGGGTGATCAGATGACTGAGTGAGCTGCTTAATAATTTTCACATCTCTTCCTGAATCTAAAGCCGCATCCGCAACAATCTTTTGAAACAACACCGGTGAAATATGACCTGAACATGAAAATGTAAATAAAATTCCTCCCGGATTAAGCAGCTTAAGTGCAAGCAAATTAATATCTTTATATCCCCTGCTCGCCTTTTGAATTTGCGAAGCCGACTCGGTAAACTTTGGCGGGTCAAGAATAATCAGATCAAAAGTTTTTCTTTCGTCACGAAATTTTCTAAGTACTTCAAAAACATCTCCGTTAATGTTTTCAACCAAAGATGAATTTAGATTATTTAGTTCAAAGTTTTTAAGAGAAAGATCAATCGCAGAAGCTGATGCTTCAACTTGAGTAACTTTTTCCGCACCGGAAGCAAGCGCATAAACAGAAAATCCACCCGTATAAGAAAAGCAATTCAAAACATTCTTCCCTCTCGAAAAACCGGATACAAGTTCACGGTTATCCCGTTGATCGAGATAAAAACCTGTTTTGTGTCCGTTCTTTATATCGACCAAAAACTTAAATCCGTTTTCACGTACCTCAATCAAATTATCAGGAACATTTCCTTTCAGTAAACCTTGTATTGGTTGGAGACTCTCTTTAATTCTGACTTCAACATCTGAGCGTTCAAAAATTCCAGCAGGTTTAAAAATATTATTTAAGGTTTCAATAAATGTTTCTTTAAACAATTCTGCGCCCGCAGAAAGAAACTGGCATACAAGAAAATCAGAATACTTATCAACTATAAGTCCGGGAAGTCCATCACTTTCAGCATTTATAATTCTGTAAGCATTTGTTTGGGAAGTATCAATGATTTGTTTCCTAACCTCCAATGCAAGCAGAATTTTTCTTCTGAAAAAATCTCCATCAATTTTTTCTTCCGGATCGAATGACCAGGCTCTTACACGAATCTGTGATTCAGGCGAGAAGCTACCAGAACCAACAAGTTTTTTGTTTGATGTGAATATCTGAACGGTATCACCATTAGAAGGGTTGCCCTCAACTTTTTCAATCGCTCCGGAAAAAATCCAGGGATGTTTTCTCTCAACTAATTTGTCGCGTGATTTTTTAAGTGCTACTGAAGACAAGGTAGTGCCTATTGAGGAAGTTTACCGAAGACTCCCCATACCCATCTGTGCGCACGGTGCATAAATGAGGAGGGTTGTGCAAACATTAATACACACTCGTTAGAAACACAATCAATTCCATTCTCGTCACAGAATTTAACCGCTGCGTCTGATTGTGAACCTTGCTGAAGCCAAACCTTATTTATTCCTGCTTTTTTAACTTCCCTCACAATTTTTTCTGTCTGAGCAGGAGGAACGTTTACTATAACCGCATCTATTTTTTCGGGAAGCGAGTGCAAATCGGGATAGCAGGTCTCACCATCAAATACATTCATGTTTGGATTAATCGGATAAACCTGATAGCCCTTTTGCTTCATTTCCCTGTAAATGGCATTGCCAAATTTTGTTTTTTTACGGGAAACACCAACTACTGCGATCTTTTTCTGAGAAAGAAAATCATCTACAACTGTTTTTGAATTCATAATAAATCTCCGCTTAGGTTTATTTTAATTTATGATTATTCTACCCCGGGAATTTGTCCCCTTTTCCTTTCGAACCTTTTAAAATTAAAATCTCTGATGCTATTTCCTCTATAGGTTTATTAGTTACATTTAATATTACCCAGCCCGGGTTTTTAACAAAGGCTTTCCTGGCATACATCAATTCCATTCTTACATATTCTATATCATCGTAATCACCAACCGCACCGCCAAGATAATTTTGCCGTGCACGACGTAGCTCTACCAATGCACGAGCATTTGTATCGAGACAGAAAACATTTTCCACAGGCAGTTTATTAATGATAGGAGGGATTTCATGTCCCATAACAATAGGAACATTTGCAACGAACCATCCTTTAAATGCAAGATAAATGCTCAAAGGTGTTTTAAAGGTTCTCGAAACACCGAGCAATATAATTTCTGCTTTTCGCAATTCATTAACCCGCTGACCGTCATCGTGGTGAAATGCAAATTCCATCGTTTCAATTCTTCTGAAATAAGCTTTGTTAAGCTGTCCGAATAGTCCGGGTTTTTCCTTTGGAGAAACTGCAAATTCTTCAGAGAGTTGTCCTAAAAGTCCACCCATTAAGTCAATAGTATCAACGTTGTGTTTTCTTCCTCCACGCAGCATTACCTCTCTAAGCTTGTCTGTAACTAAGGTGTGCACAATGAATCCACCGTTTTGTTTTGCTTCTAAAATAACGTGAGTAACTTTTTGCTCTGTTCTTACTTTAGGTTTTCTGATAAGGTTAACCTTTACTTCCGGGAATTGAATTAGAGCAGCATTAAGAGCTTGTTCTGCAGTTCTCCCTGTACCGTCGGAAACAATAAATATATTATATTCTTTCTTTTTTTCTTTCATAGATGCAAAGTGGTGAAAATTCTTATGCATCAACTTAAAACTAATGTAAGATTAAGGCAAAGAGTCGAGAAATTTTAAAGAAATTTCAATGCCGGTGCATAGACCATATCAACTGTAAGCTCTTTTATACATTTGAACTGAACGTCGGTTCGATTACAGATAAGATGTTTCGGCGAATAGAAAAAACAAGGGGCACAATCCAGGTTGAGTGATACAATATGATGTTCCGCTTTCCAGGGATAAATATACTTTTGATTTGTAGGGCCAATTATAGCGACAACTTTTATTCCTAATGCGGCAGCAATGTGCATTTGACTGGAATCATTAGTAATGAACAGATTGCAACGTTTCATTATTGCAGTACTCTTAGTAAGGCTTTCAGCATTTATAATAGTAACTTTATCAGAGTTAATCAGGGTGCTGATTTGCTCTTGAAGTTTTCTTTCCTCGGGTCCCCCAAAAATTAATATTCTTGCCGGGTGCTCTTCGATCAGTTTTTTACCAAGTTCAACAAATTTTTCAGGCTCCCAACGCCGTTTTATATGATTCTTTAAAGTCGCACACCCCGGATGAAAACCGATAACAAGATCGCCCCCCGAAATTCCTAAATCTCTAAAATAATTTTCAGCGGTAGTTATTTCATTCTCCGGGATTTGATATTCAAGTGGAGGTTCTTCATTAAACTTCTGACCAACTAATGCTTCGCACAATTTTATGTTTGTTGAAACATTATGGACGCTGTCATTTTCCAATACTCTTATGTTATTTAGAAAACCAAAACTGCTTTTATACTTTCTTAAATAAACCACTCCTGCTCTTTTTCTGGCACCGATAAGAAAACTGATTAGATTATATTCCTTCCTATTCGAAGGATAGACATTTATTGATGCGTCATATTTTTTTCTCAATTGAAGAAGGAATTTTAAGGATTTAAATGAGCCTTCTCTTAAAAAATTAAAATGAATTACTTTGTTAAGGTTTTGATTGGACTCATAAATTTCTTTCGCACCTCTGTACATAACAAGTGCATCAATTTCAGCATCTGGTAGATCTTTACGCAAAAGCTTTAATGCGGGAGTAAACATCAGTGCATCACCGATTCCGGAGAGAGCAATTATTAAAATTTTCATGGTGAAAATTTACAAATAAATAAGTCCGGCATATGCCGGACCATTAAAGAATTAATAAATTTATTTTTTAGTTTCCTAAAGAATCTTTTGGTTGGGTCATCTCCTGATATCTTTTAATGTTCGCCTTTACAGTAGGATCATTGGGGAACATAGTCTCGAGTCTCTGCCAGAGTGAAAGAAGTTTATCATACTCCTGCGTGTTTTCATATGTTTCAATAAGTATTCTGTAAGGATTATAATAAGAGTTAACATCATCCGGATTTCTTTCAAGTTCAGCCAGTGCCCGTTCCTCAACATCTGCAGAAATCTCTTTAAATTTCTCTTTATCGCCAGCTTGTAGGTAAAGATTACCAACCTCAAATAGCAATCCGTTATCCATTCCCAAAACTTTATAAGGAAGCTTTTCATTCATTGTATTTAAAGTAGCTATAAGGTTCTGATTATCTCCTACACTTCTGTAATAGACAGATAACCTCATAAAAGCATTCCGGTAGTTCTGTACCATTCGGGTATGGTTCTCATCAAAAAAGATTGTTGGATCATTTAAACCTGTAAATCTAAATCCCGGTTGAAAATCTTTACTTGGTATCTCATTACCCTGAAGTTGTGCTTTGACCAGATCTTCATTTATAAATTCACTGCCCGGTTTCCGCTTCTCAGGTACGAATCGAAAAGTCATTCCCTCCATCTTTAAATAATCCTGCAAACCAATCTTACTGTCATCTGAACAAGTAACAGCAAAACAAATCGGTCTTTCCCAATTGTTTGCTTCAATAATTTCTTTAACCATTATATCCTGAACACGTATTGCTTTAATATCACCAAACGATAATGTGTTGGGCATTTTCCATGTTAACTTGCCGGCACTAAGTACTGAGGTATCTTTAATCGCATATTCTTTTATAATTTTAGCAAGCTGTTCCTGGTTCGTAGCCTTTTGAGTTTCTGTATCTGTAGCCAGTTGTTCAATATTAGCAATTTTAGGAGTTGCTATAGATATGTCTGTGGGCGCCCACTGCGTGGGTCTTAAATCATCAGGATTAATTCTCGAATCCGGTATTCTGATTTTTACAGTTCCAACTTTGTAGGGGTCGTTATTCTTGAGCTGTCTTACATACCAATCTGTATTTAATAAACTCAGGTTTACAATTTTTACATCTCTTCGGACTCCCTCAACGTCCTGCAGATACCATAAGGGAAAAGTATCATTGTCACCGTTTGTAAATAATACTGCATTTGGAGGTGCGCTTTGAAGAATATTATATGAGTAATCCCAAGGAACCCAATTTCTCGAGCGATCATGAGTAAAGTAGTTTGCCTGTAGCATTCTTACAGGAACAAGAATGAACGAAAAAATAAGAACAGCAAAAACGGTTGCATTAGCATACGATTTATTTTTAATTTTTTCCTTAGCTAAATCAACGAGACCATGTACACCAATAGCAATCCAAATGGAAAAAACAAAAAAAGCTCCCACATAAAAATAATCTCTTTCTCTCGGCTGTGGCTGCTGCTGGTTCTGGTAGAAGGCTGTCAGGTATCCTAATAAAATGAACATTACCATAAAGATAGAGGCCATCTTCCAATCTCGCCTGAAGTGATAGTAAATCCCGAACAGACCTATAAGAAATGGAATTCCAAATAAGGAATAACTGACAGCACCATTAAAGTTCACCGATATAATTTTTCCTATTATATTTCCCAAAGAATTAAAGGGTGCTATATTTGTTCCATCATCCTGAACCCATCCTTCGCGCCCGGCGTAATTCCAGAGCCAGTACCGCGTCATCATATGATTCATCTGATAATCATAAAAGAAAGCAAGGTCGCTGGGATAATTTGTATAAATTCCCTGCTGGTGCGGCTCACTGGAAAATCTTCTTTTAAATGTTGGGAAATCTCCGTATTGCTCTCTGTTAAGATATTTTTCCAGTTCAGGAAATGTGTTTGGTTCGTTTTCGTTCATTGGTGGGTTTTGATTTGCACGAATAATTACCATCGAAAATGTAGTAAATCCTATCAGGATGAAAATTGCAGACATAAAAACTAAATGAAGAGTTGGTTTACTGTTTTTTATTGAATAATGCACCGCATAACCTAGCAAGGCAAGAATAACAACGAAAAAGATTATTTCAACAAAAATATTTTCTTTTCCGATCGCAGTCATTACGGCAGGGAGATATTTGACAACACCAGGATAAGTTACAAACAGTGCTATCCCTCCTATTATGATTGGTAGATAAAAAGAATTCTTATTAAATACTTTCCGCCAATAAATTCCCATGATTATAGCACTAATGCCTACAAACATTAGTTTGAATTTTGTATCAAAGTCTTTATACTGATCAGCTGTCGGTGATGTTGTACCTGTTTCTCCAGCCCACCATACCAAAGCAAGCAACAATATAATACCCGCGTGAGCAAGTAAAATATAACCTGTTTTCTTTAGAGCCTCTTCATCATCCAAATACTTTCTAAAAAAGATTACCATAACAACCGGAACTATTGTCAGTACACTCATAAGGTGCACTCCGGTTGATAAGCCTACAAGGTAGGCAATACCCAAAATATATTTTTCGCTATCCTTATTGTCAGCACGTTCATGCCACCTCAATATTAAATAAGTGATCGCAGCAACAAGAAAAGTACTGAAAGCATAGACTTCAGCTTCAACCCCATTAAACCAGAATGTATCACTAAAACAGAGTGAAAGAGCCCCGATTGCTGCAGCAGTGTAAGTTGATACTGCTTCGAATATTGTTTCGGGTTTTTTACTCTTGTAATTATTGATCAGCTTAACTGCAACGAGGTAAAGGAAGAATACAGCAAATGCACTCGAAAAAACTGAAATGAGGTTTATTTTAAATCCAACATTTTCAAAGAAGGGGATTTTCGCAAATATATTGCCAAGAACTAGGAAAAAAGGAGTTCCCGGTGGATGTGGAACCTGCAGGTAAAAGCTTGCTGCAATAAATTCACCGCAATCCCAAAAGGAAACCGAGGGTTGAACAGTCATCCAATAAACAACTAGAGAAACAATAAAAACTCCGGCTGCATATACTTTATGAAGGGTTCTAAGATTCATTATTTCCTCGTTAAAAAAAGAAAGCCAAAATTAGCTACAATTCGATTTGTATACAATGAAAAACTAGGTTATAAATTTTAATTCTCAGATGAGTTCTCATCCTTTTTGAAGAACTTATCGTACTTTGAAGTATCGATTGGTTTGTGATATTTGTCATGAAGTTCTTTGAGGCGCTTCATAGATACAGTATCAAATTCATCATCATCTTTATCTCTCTTAACAAACAATTTATACTCATCACTTTCCTGTCGTGTTAAATTTCTTTCGTACTTTTTTAGCACTTCAAGGTACTTTTTTTGTTCTCTATAGGATGACACCCGCTAATCTCCGCTTTAATTTGATTTAATTCCTTTTGAAAAATAGCTATTCCCCAGCATTGAAAAAATCAAAAGCAGAATATAGACGATGTTCTGAATGAAATAGTTCTGTTGACAGAAGAAATATTCTTATTTTGGAAAAACACTTCGATATTCCTCACCCCATTCACGCAACATATCAATAACAGGAATTACTGATTTTCCTAGTAATGTAAGACTGTATTCAACCTTGGGTGGTACTTCTGGATAGACTTTTCTAGTTATAATTTCATCCTCCTCCAGTTCACGTAGCTGCTGTGTTAACATTCTATGAGTGACCCCAGGCAGTGATTTTTTTAGCTCGCCATACCTCTTTGAGTCGTCTTTCAGTCTCCAGATTATTGGTATTTTCCATTTCCCACCTATGATACACAGAGAAAGCTCGACTGGATTAGTATATTTTTTCCCTTTAAAATCAAATTCAGGCATAATATCTCCATTACTTACTTTATTGATAGTATATATCTTTATAGTATATACTTGCACAAATATACTATACATCATAGATTTGCACAACTTTTTATCAAAATAATTAAAGGAGAATTCGGAAATGAAAATAGCAATTATAGGTGCAGGAAATGTTGGCGGTGCTTTAGCTCTTGGCTGGGTAAAATCTGGTCATGAAATCACAATAGATGCAAGGGATGTGAATAGCGAAAAAGTCACAAAAGTAACTTCTCGGAATAGCGGCATCAAAGTGAAGTCTATCGATGTGGCTTCAAAGGAAGCAGAAGTTATTTTAATCGCCGCTTCACCGGCAGCTGTTGGAGAGATTGCAAAGCAGCTTGGTGATGTTAAAGATAAAGTGATTATTGATGCAATGAATTCAATCTCATCAAAACCAGCCGGCTTCAATAACACTTACGAAGCTCTTCAATCACTAACTAATTGTAATAATGTTGTTAAATGTTTTAACTCAACCGGATTTGAAAATATGGCTGATCCGATTTACGGAAATATTTCAATTGATATGTTTATGGCAGGCAGCAGTTTGAGGGCAAAACAAATTGCATCGCAGCTAGCAAAAGATGCCGGCTTTGCTGAGTGTTATGATTTTGGAGGCGATGACAAAGTTGCTTTACTTGAACAGTTTGCATTAGCCTGGATAAACCTTGCCATTTTTCAAAAGCAAGGAAGAAATATTGCGTTTAAGGTTATTAAGAAATAGTTGAAATATTTTTCTGATTGTATTTAATACTATATTCGTATCCAATCTTTAATCCCGGGTTTTAAATAATCTATGTCCAAAGTTTTAATCTTATTTGCACATCCTGCTCTTGAAAAATCACGAGTCAATAAAAGACTTATTCGTGATGTTAAGTCTATAAACAATATCACGCTCAACGATCTTTATGAAGAATATTATGATTTCAATATTGATGTTGAGCGTGAGAAAAAACTTCTTGTTGAGCACGATATAATCATTTTTCATCATCCGTTCTTCTGGTACAGCACACCTGCTTTACTGAAGCAATGGGAGGACTTGGTTCTTGAGCATGGATGGGCTTATGGCTCAAAAGGAACCGCATTAGTTGGAAAAAAGTTAATGAACATCATCACGACTGGCGGGACATCTCAGGCTTATACTAAAGAAAGCATTAATCGTCACACTATTAGAGAGTTTTTAATTCCAATTGAGCAAACAGCAAAGTTATGCGGAATGATTTATCTGCCACCTTATTTAATTCAGGGAACACATCGATTAACAGAAAAAGAAATTGATGACTACGCAAGCAAATATATTCAGCTACTAAAGGACTTAAGTGAAGATAAATTTAAAACCGAAGAATTAATTCGATTCGAAACAATTAATGATTTTCTCACAAAGTAATTTTTAGTTTTTCATTCTTAATTCTTAATTGAACTATGCATAACGATACATTTTTCTTTCAGGCGCTTGTTTATTTAACAGCTGCTGTTGTTTCGGTTCCGATCGCAAAAAGGATCGGACTTGGTTCTGTGCTTGGCTATTTGATTGCTGGTGTGATCATCGGGCCAACTGTTCTTGGATTAATTG
>JBATIA010000081.1:0-3000 GCA_049667415.1 Ignavibacteriaceae bacterium | reverse complement strand
CTCTTCCCTTAAACTTTTCAATAGAATCTTTCATTATCTGATTATGATCCTGCAGAAGCTTTAACGCCTGCTTCTCATCCCTGTTCATTTTCTTTGAATAATTTTTCATATCTGAAAACATTATTGCGAGTAAGTGTCTCTGTAATTCCGTACCAGCATCTGTGCTAGTTTTATTATCGCCTTCTGATTCAGATCGTCTTAAATTCGCTCTGATTCTTGCAAGAAGCTCACGTGTATCAAATGGTTTCGTAACATAATCATCTGCACCGACTTCAAGCCCGACCACTTTATCAATCCTTTCAGCCATAGAAGTAAGCATAATTATTGGATTACGAAAACTTCTTTCTCGAAGCATCCGGCAAAGTTCAAGGCCATTTAATGATGGAAGATTTAGATCAAGTAAAATCAGATCAGGATTTTCTTTCAGAGCCAGTTCAAATCCCTCTCTCCCGTCTTCAGATTTCAAAACTTCATAACCCTGAGAAGATAAATACTCGCCAACTCCAAGAAGGATTGCCGGATCATCTTCAATTAATAATATTCTATTCATCTTCTATTACCGGAAACCAAAGTGTAAAAATACTTCCCATCCTAACTTCACTCTCTACTTCAATTTTACCGTTGTGGGCATCCATAATGTGTTTTACAATTGCCAGACCAAGCCCCGTTCCTTCTGCTTTAAGCGAAGATTCTTTGTCCGATCTGTAAAAAGGATTAAATATTTTTTCCTTCTGTTCTCTGCTTATTCCCTGCCCTTCATCCTGCACCCTGACGCCTGCAAAACCATTGTTTGAAACAATTGAAACAGTAGTCGTTGCCTGAGATGCTGAATACTTAATTGCATTTGTAATAAGATTTATAACGGCGCGCTCCAAAGCATTTGCATCTGCATTTATGAAGAACTTTTGTTCAGCTTCTTTAAAGATAACTTTTTGTTTTGCCATGGTAATTTGATATTGAAGATCATTCAAAACTTTGCACGTCAGTTCACCGAGATCAACTTTTTTTAGCTCATAAGATTTCATACCCTTTTCAATTTTTGCAAAGTCTAGTATGTTATCAATCAGTCTCCTCAGCTTATCGCTTTCGCCATCAATTATCGTTAGATAATCTTTAGACTTTTCATCCTGCGGAGATAATTTATTATGAAGCAGCTCGGTAAACATTTTAATTGATGTAAGAGGCGTTTTTAACTCATGCGACACCGTTGAAACGAAAAATGACTTCATCTTATTTAATTTGTCAAGTCTCTCTGCTTCGAGCTTTTCAAGAATTAGCTCTTCCTGCAGTTTAATTCTTTCCATAGCCAGGGCAGTTGCAGCTGAAACGGTATTCAATAAATCAATATCATCTTTAAGGTATCTTGTGCCTGACTTTTTTGTTCCAAGAGCCAAAAACGCATGAACAGTTCCTGTGGGTGATTTAACAGGAAAGACCAGCACGATACCCCATCTTTTAAATACTTTAAGGTTAGCTGATTCAATGTTAAGTCCGGGTTCAACTCTTTCATCCACAGCAATGGGGAGAGATAAATCAGTTTTTAGATTTTCAGCTTCAAATCTTAAACTTCTTCCTTTAAGTAAATCCCATCCTTTATTTGCTATTAGTTTTATTCGGTTATCGGGATGATGCAAAATAAAAAACCCGATGTTATCAACCGGGATTAAAGCATCCGTATGTTGTACTAATTTTTCTGCTAAAGCCCTGATGTCAAGGGAATTTTTAATGTCCTCCAGGAATCTTTTTTGCTCTTCGCGATAATCATATTCAACTCTGAAAAATTTTCGATCTACAAATTTTTGAACCGCGTTCTTTACCGGTTGAAGCAAAGCAACTACTGCTAATGCTGTTAATACTGATGGAAAGGCAGGGTTAATATCTTTCACAAAGAGAGTTATTATAGAAGTAAGGGCTACATAAGTAATTATAATCGCAAAAAGAATTATAGTATAAACAACACTTCTTCTCACAAGTAAATTAATATCCATCAAATGATATTTAACAATTGCAATACTGAATGTGATTGGAATTGCAGTTAAGAAGATGAGAACTAATGCTTCGGGTATCAGGCTGTGTCCAATAAACAGGATTGGCAACACCCAAAACAAAACAAAGCTAAAGGGTCCGATAAAAAATCCCAGCAGTAACCACTGCAACCTTTTTCTCTCCTCTCTATCAGTTGCCTGCCTGTAAGCGTAAACACAAATTGAAATTGCAACAATAACGCAGCCGATAAAAAATAGTCTGAAAAAAGAATCGAAATAGAGAACATAATCTCTATTACTTTGGATATTGCTGCCCAGAGATGTATTAATGAAAAAATAACTCAGGACAACAGCATTTATTCCCGCTGCCAAATACATGAACCGAAGTACCCGTCTTAGATTTTTATTCTTTGCTTTTATGAACGATACTGTAAAATGAATAAATAAAACCGGTGTAAATGAATAGGCAATAAGCCAGAGTATTCGATTAACATATCCATAACCAAAAGGTGCAGCCATATAATTTCCTGCAGTCATCATTATCACCATTCCTAGTCCAAGACTGGCAATATGAAATATCTTTGCAGAGCTAACATCAGGAGCTTTTACTCTTACAAGTATTGCAAATACAATAAAAAACAATCCGACTATACCGATTATCGAAAGATCAAAAAGAGAATAATAATTTGTAAGAGTTGCTGTTATTACTCTATCACTTCCATCACTACGAAGACTTACCTCAACTACATCACCAATTATTTTACCATCTAAATAAAGTTCAACTTCCTCCCAGTTGCTAAAGGAATAACCATCAATGCTCAACACTTCATCACCGCTTGAAATACCAGTAACATTTTTATCAACGCTTGTGACAGTAAGATTATTATTTATAGTTGTTAAGCTGAATAGAAGTGAGGATTTCAGGTAGTTCTGATATAATCCTGCAACACAAAAGAGTACTATAATTATATCCAGAATTAAAAGTGCAAACTTATTATCAAGTGCACTTTTCATT
>JBATIA010000080.1:0-6764 GCA_049667415.1 Ignavibacteriaceae bacterium | reverse complement strand
TCTTTAAACCCTTTAGAAAAAAATAATCACAAAATCTTAGGGAGAATTTCAATGGCAGAAAAAAAAACTTACAGGGGACGTTTACTATCCTTCCAAAGAAATAATTAAAAGTGCCAATGCCAAATGCGAACAGCTTTATGCCTCTGCCGAAAAAGATTATTTAGGTTTTTGGGAGAATGAAGCAAATAACTTACACTGGTTTCAGAAATGGGATAAAGTATTAGATGATTCTAAAAAGCCTTTCTATAAATGGTTTATTAATGGAAAGACAAACATTGCGTATAACTGTCTTGACGTTCATTGTGAAACTTCCAGAAGAAATAAAGTCGCTTTGATTTGGGAAGGAGAGAACGGTGATTTCAGATCGCTCTCATATTTCGCGTTAAGAAGAGAAACCTGCCGATTTGCAAATGTTCTGAGAAGTCTTGGAGTTAAAAAAGGAGACAGGGTAACAATCTATATGGGAAGAATTCCCGAGATAGTTACAGCTATGCTTGCTTGTGCACGAATTGGTGCAATTCACTCAGTAGTTTACGGTGGCTTTTCAGTTGAGGCACTTCATGAAAGATTGGAAGACAGTCAATCAAAAGTATTAATTGTAGCTGATGGTGCATACCAGAGAGGAAAAATTGTTGAGTTGAAAAAGATAGCCGATGAAGCACTTCAGCGTGCAGCAACGGTTGAAAGTGTTTTAGTTGTTAAGAGAACCGGACATCAGGTTAACATGGAATTCGGAAGAGATATGTGGTATCACGATTTAATGTCGCTACCAATTGCAGGAAATTCTTGCGACATCGAAGTGATGGATGCTGAAGATCCGTTATATCTTCTTTACACTTCCGGAACAACTGGTAAACCTAAAGCCATTCTGCACACTCACGGCGGCTACATGGTTGGAACATATACAACTTTGAAATATGTTTTTGATATTCACGAAGAAGACCGATTCTGGTGTGCAGCTGATCCCGGTTGGGTAACTGGTCATAGCTATATAGTTTATGGGCCATTATTGAATGGAGCAACTTCATTTATGTACGAAGGTGCACCAACATATCCATATCCAAGCCGATGGTGGGGAATGATTGAAAAATACGGGATCAATATTCTCTATACAGCACCAACGGCAATTAGAGGTTTTATGAGATTCGGAGATGCATGGGTTAAGCGACACAATCTTTCTTCGTTAAGATTACTTGGGAGCGTTGGTGAACCAATAAATCCTGAAGCCTGGAGATGGTATCACAAAGTAATTGGCGGTGAAAGATGCCCGATAATGGATACGTGGTGGCAAACAGAAACAGGTATGTTTATGATTACACCAATGCCGTGTACTCCTCTTAAACCCGGTTCTGGAACGAAACCTTTTCCCGGACTTAAAATGGACATCGTAGATGAAGAGGGAAACTCTGTTAAAGATAATGAAGAAGGTTACCTGGTAATTAAAACTCCATGGCCTTCGATGCTTAGGACAATCTGGAATGACCCTGACAGATATGTTCAGCAGTATTGGAGCAGATTCCCTGGGATTTACATGACTGGCGATTCAGCAAGAAGAGATGAAGATGGTTATTATTGGGTCATTGGAAGAGTTGATGATGTAATTAAAGTTTCAGGTTATCGTTTAGGTACTGCTGAAATTGAAAGTGCATTAGTAAGCCATCCTGCTGTTGCAGAAGCCGCAGCAATTGGACTTCCACATGAAGTTAAAGGAAATGCAATCCATACATTTGTCATCCTTAAAACAGGATATCAGAAAAGTGATAAACTTATTGAAGAATTAAGGCAGCACGTTGGACACGAAGTTGGTCCGATTGCTAAACCGGAGCACATTGAGGTAGTAGATTCTCTACCAAAAACAAGAAGTGGCAAAATTATGCGACGAGTATTGAAAGCTAAAGCTTTGGGAATAGATCCCGGAAATCTTTCCACTTTAGAGGAATAAAAGAGAACCTTTCAGATGGATAATTTGTTTGTTAAATAAGTGTTACCTGAATCACATACTATTTGATTTAGTAAAGCACTTATTTAAGTTTTCCCGACAAATTTCAAAAATTAATTATGGATTCAAAAAACGCCGATCTTTCTTCTTTGAAGATAGATCGTTCAAATAATAACGAAGGTAAAAATAAGTCGAAGTATCTTATTTATACTTTTATAGCAATTATAATCATCGTTGCCGGATACTTTATTATTAATTCCCTGTCAACTTCAGCATTAGAAGTAAAACTCACAACAGTTGTTAAGCAATCACCTGCAAAATCAAATGCCGTACTTACAGCTAGTGGTTATGTTGTTGCACAAAGAAAAGCTTCAGTCAGCTCAAAGGGGACAGGCGTTCTTGTTTACCTTGGAGTTGTTGAAGGTGATAAAGTAAAAGAAAGACAAATTATTGCACGTCTTGATGACAGAGATATAGTTGCTCAACTTGACCAGGCAAAATCAAACCTGCAGCTTTATAATGCTCAACTAAACGAAATTGAAAACAATTATAACCGTGAGAAAGAACTTTTTGGACGCGGGCTTTCTTCTCAGCAGGCTTTAGATCAGGCTGAGGCTAATTACAAAACATTGCTGGCTAATATTGATATTGCTCAAGCGGGAATAAGAGTTGCAGAAGTAGCATTGGAAAATATGATAATCCGGGCACCCTTTAATGGAACAGTTCTTACAAAGAACGCGGAGGTAGGCGAGATTGTTGCACCGTTTGGTGCAAGTACAACTTCTCGTGCGGCTGTTGTAACCATTGCGGATATGACTTCTTTAATGGTCGAGACAGATGTGTCTGAATCCAATATTGAAAAAATAAAGCAAGACCTCGATTGTGAAATTGTTCTTGATGCTTATCCGGACAAAAGTTACCAGGGTTATGTCTTTAAAATTGTTCCTACAGCAGACAGATCCAAAGCAACGGTTTTAGTTAAGGTTGGATTCAAGAATTACGATAGCCGGGTTCTCCCTGAAATGAGTGCAAAGGTTTCTTTCCTTTCAGAAAAAAACGAAGAAGAAAAAGACCAGCTTCCGGTATTAACTATTCCTCTTTCTGCTGTTGATGAATTGAATGGTAAAAAAATAGTCTACGTTGTAAAAGATGATAAAGCAATTCAAAAAGAAATTTCGACCGGAAGGCTTTTAGGAAATTATGTTGAAATCGTTTCCGGTCTGAAGGAAGGCGATGAGATCATTGATAACCTCAATGAAAATATCAAAGATGGTGTTAACGTTAAAGTTTTATAAAAATGATAAACGGAGATTAAATGTCAGCATTAATTCAATTGAATAATATTTCAAAATCTTATTGGCGGGATAGTCTCGAGATTCCAGTACTAAATAATATCAATATGGAAATACCAGAGGGTGAATTTCTTGCTTTGATGGGTCCTTCCGGCTCCGGGAAAACCACTCTTCTAAATTTAATTGGAGGGATTGATAAACCTTCAGGAGGAAGTGTTCAGATTGCAAGTGATGAAATTTCCAAATTTGGTGAGTCAGCTTTGGCAAAATGGAGGTCGGATAATGTAGGATTTATTTTTCAATTTTATAATTTAATTCCTGTATTGACTGCATTCGAAAACGTAGAACTCCCACTCCTGCTTACTAATCTTTCCCGGGCTGAAAGAAAAAAACGAGTTGAATTTGCGCTTGGAATAGTTGGTTTAGGCGATCGAATATATCACTACCCAAAACAACTTTCCGGTGGACAGGAACAAAGAGTAGCAATTGCAAGAGCAATAGTAACTGATCCAATGATTATTGTAGCTGATGAACCGACCGGAGATCTTGACAGAACTTCTGCAGAGGAAATATTAACTCTTATGGAACGCCTCAATAAAGAATTTAAAAAAACTATAGTGATGGTGACTCACGATCCACACGCTGCTGAGAAAGCACATATAACAAGAAATCTTGATAAAGGAGATTTGGTATAGGCAGTTATGAGAATAATAAAATTAATTTTTAAGAATGCATTAAGGCATAAGCTTAGAACTTTACTTACGGTTGTTGGAATTTCAATTGCTGTAATTGCTTTTGGGATTCTTCGTACTGTCGTTACTGCATGGAATGCCGGTGTAGAAGCATCTGCCGCTAACCGTTTAATCACTCGCCAGGCTGTTTCATTTATCTTTCCGCTTCCGCTTGCGTACAGGGATCAGATTGCTAAAATTCCTGGTGTTGAAACGGTTACTTATGCTAATTGGTTCCAGGGAGTTTATATCGATAAGAACCAGTTCTTCGCAAGGCTTGCTGTTGACCCGGAAACAATATTCGAGGTATATCCTGAATTTTTAGTATCAAAAGATGAATATCAAACTTTTCTCAAGGAGCGTAACAGTTGTATTATCGGTCAGGATATAGCAAAGCAGTATAATTTGAAGATTGGTGATTTGATGACTATCGAAGGTGATATTTATCCGGGTGACTGGCAGTTCGTAGTTCGTGGAATTTATAAACCAAGGGATAAAACCACAGACGCAACACAAATGCTGTTTCACTGGGATTATCTTAATGAAAGAATGAAAGAATGGGAAACAGGCAGAGATAACGAAGTCGGTTGGTATATTATTAAAATAAAAGATCCGTCAAAAACGGGATCAATATCAGACCAGATTGATGCATTGTTTAAAAATTCCCGTGCTGAAACAAAAACAGAATCAGAAAGAGCATTTCAACAAGGTTTTGTTCAGGCATCAAGTGCAATTATTACATCGATGAATGTAATATCATTTGTTATTATTGGTATAATAATGTTGGTTCTGGGTAATACGATGATAATGTCAGCAAGAGAGAGGACACGTGAGTACGCTGTTTTTAAAACAATTGGCTTCTCTGCTAGTCATATGGTAGGACTTATTCTGGGTGAATCTCTTTTTATTTCTGCAATTGGAGCAGGTTTAGGTTTATTCCTCACCTTTCCAATTATTGAAGGATTTGGTGCGGCTATTCCAAGAGGATTCTTCCCTGTATTCGAATTGGAACCAATTACTCTAATATTTGCTGTTTCTTCTGCAATACTGATTGGTGTTGCTGCATCAATTTTCCCGATTATGAAAGCCCTGAGAACAAGTATTGTTGATGGGTTGAGGTTTATTGGATAATTTTTCACTGTCATTGCGAGTCGCGATTTATCGTGACGAAGCAATCTTGTGAATAAGTAGATTGCTTCATCCCGACGAGTCGGGATTCGCAATGACATAAAACAAATAGAATATGAAAATTCCTTTTAAATATACTGTAAAAAATTTCACTTCAAGGAAGCTTACAACTTTCATAACAATTTTTGGTGTTGCGTTGGTTGTATTTGTATTTACTGCTGTTCTTATGATGGCTGATGGAATTCAACAGACGTTGAAGGCAACAGGACAACCGGATAATGTTTTAATTACACGTAAGGCTGCCAATGGAGAAATTTCAAGCCTGGTCGATGGAGAGACTCAGGATGTAATCAGGACTCTTTCGCATATAGCCCTTGATAAAGAAGGCAGGCAGATTATTTCTAAAGAACCCGTTGTAATTATTAATTCTGAAAAAGTAACGGGCGGGCTTAGTAATATAACAGTAAGAGGAGTTTCTGAACCAATACTTGAATTACGACCACAGGTTAAAATTATTGAAGGCAGAATTTTCAGCTTCGGATTACGTGAACTCATTGTTGGCTCAGGTGTAACTGAACGATTCAAGGGTACTAAAATTGGTGATGAGGTAAAATTTGCAGGAGATAACTGGAAGATCGTGGGTGTGTTTGATACAGATGGCAGCGGATTTGATTCTGAAATGTGGGGAGATTCGCAGGCACTTCTGAATGCATTCAACAGGGGAAACACGGTTTCTTCCTTAACTCTTAAACTTGATAATGTTAATAACTTTAAAGACTTTAAAAAGAATTTTGAGTTCGATAGACGGCTTCAACAGTACGAAGCTAAAATAGAGCAACAATATTTCGAAGAACAATCCGAATTGATGGCAAACTTCATTCGAATTCTTGGAATTTTCATCACAGTAATTTTCAGTTTCGGTGCCACAATTGGTGCAACTATCACAATGTATGCTGCGGTTGCTAACCGTACAGTTGAAGTCGGAGTACTTCGTGCACTTGGCTATAAAAGAAGAAGCATCCTGATTGTTTTTTTAATTGAATCGCTTGTAATTGCAATTACCGGCGGGTTAATTGGAATTTTTCTCGCATCATTCCTTCAGTTCTTTAATATCTCCACTTTAAACTTTGGTTCATTTGCTGAACTAGCATTTAGTTTTAGTCTTTCACCTTCAATAATAATAAGTTCAATTATTTTTGCAGTTTTGATGGGGATAATAGGTGGTTTCCTACCCTCTGTTCGTGCTGCCCGTTTAAATATTGTGAATGCCCTGAGAGCGGCATAGTTATTTAGCACTGGTAAAATTCTAGTGTATAAACAAAATTAAGTTTACTATATATTTGAACCCGTAATTTATTTTTCATTATTAATGGCAGATGCGGGTACAGATATTTTCTAATTTATTTTTTCTTGTTTTAGTTTTGTCGATTATTCCCACCGAACTAATTAAACCACAGCAACCGGGCAACCTTCGCGGTTTTGTTACTGACTCTACAAACGGTGAAGCTCTTGTTTTTTGCAACGTATTACTTAAAGAAATAAGCGCTGGTGCATCTACAAATGAAAGAGGATTGTACTTAATAAAATCAATCCCTTCGGGGAAAGAATATGAAATATCTGTTTCATATGTTGGTTACAAAACGAAAACTCTGAAAGTACACGTTAAACCAGATG
>JBATIA010000079.1:0-2402 GCA_049667415.1 Ignavibacteriaceae bacterium | reverse complement strand
CATAAGTGAAATTGCTCCTCCAAAACAGGTAGTAAAAATTGCTCAGAGAATGGGTATTAAATCTAACGTAGATGCCTATCCAGCTATTGCTTTGGGTACATCGGAATTATCTCCGATTGAACTGACTTCTGCATTTGGAACTTTTATAAATAATGGCGTTCATGTTGAACCGATTTCAGTTTTGAGGTTTGAAAATAAAAATGGAATTGTGGTAGAAGAATTTTCTCCGGAATATGTTCAGGCGATTACACCACAGACTGCATCAATAATGGAAAATATTATGATGGACGTAATCAATTATGGAACGGGTGCAGGTGTAAGAAGATACTATCAATATCCTGCAGCTGGTAAAACAGGGACTACCCAAAACTATTCTGATGCCTGGTTTGTCGGTTATACTCCTGAACTTGTTGCCGGCTGTTGGGTAGGATTTGACGATCACAGAGTGAAATTCACAGACTGGTATGGACAAGGTGCAAGAGCAGCACTCCCTATCTGGGCGATGTTTATGGAAGGTGCATACAAAGAACTGAAAATTCCGGTGGGGTATTTTACTATTTCTGAAGGTATTGATAGTGTAGCATTTTGTAAAAAGACAATGGAACTCGGAGATCCAAGATTAGCAAATAACTATTGCCCTGAAATTATTTACGATATTATTAATTCGAAACATTTGCCCCTGACGTGTGAAATTCATACAGATAAAAATGTAATAATTAAGGAAGAAAGAACGGGAGAAACAGGCTGGTGAATTGTCAATTAAGAATGAATAATAAATTATGAACAATTGATACATAGTAAATTCTCTAAATTGAAATTAAATTAGAAATCATAAAATTCTTAATTTTTAATTTTTCATTGGTCATTGACAAGCCCGGATGGTGAAATTGGTATACACGCTAGCTTCAGGAGCTAGTCCACGCAAGTGGGTGGGGGTTCAAGTCCCCCTTCGGGCACGAAAGATTCGGTGCAGGCCTGTTTACCTACTAGTAGGTTCTTCCTCCAAAGGAGTTCTTCGGACAAAGGAATCCCTTCAGGAAAGTACTGTTCCGGGCACTTTTCTTTTGGAAAGTAATAATAGTTGATTAAACTCTCCGGAGTTTAAAAACTATTTACCGCTTCATCTAATGATTTATAAGTTTCAAATACCTGGAGTGTTGAAGTTTTTTCCATCAAAACTTGAAAGACTGAAGCAGGTTCAACAATTTTTAGTGCTCCACCAATTCTATCCATTGATTTTTTAGCTAGCACAAGCGTTCCGAGAAAAGTTGAGTCAAGAAATTCGCACTGACTTATATCAATTACTATTTTCCTAAACTTTTTTTCGATGTCTTCTTGCAGGATTAATTTGAATTGGTTTGCTTCCTTCAAAGTAGCGCGGGTAAGATTTACTACTTCTATAACAACATCTTTTTGAATTTTTTTTTCGAAATCTTCCATTACTGCGTTCATTTAGACTATTGTTCTCCCCATAATAATGATTGTATAGGAATATTCACATTAAAAAAACGTGCCAATTTTTAAAATAATTGTAAGCAATATTTATTAAAAATATTGTTTTTAATTGGCTCATTATAAAACAATTGCACATTTTCTTTGTACCAAAAAAATCGGGGTTTTCGTAAATTAATAATTAAGTGATAGTTTTTACCTCTTAGAAAATTCTTTTTGTAACAAAAACTGACAGGTACTATTTAAACGAATGTTAAGTCCTAAAACAAATACGGATATTAAAGCCGGTTACAACGAGGCATACAAACTTGTAAAAATGCATTATGAAAACTTTCCTGTAGTATCATTTCTTCTCCCAGAAAAGATCAGGAAAGATGTTGCTATCGTTTATTGGTTTGCCAGGACTGCTGATGACTTTGCCGATGAGGGATATTTTGAAGATTCAGCGAGGATAACAAAACTTAATGCTTTTGAGGATAGTCTTAAAAATTTACTTAATTATGAACCAGGTAATTATTTTGAAGCCGCACTTAAGAACACCATAATATCTAAAAATCTTAGTCAGGTTAATTTCTTTAATCTGCTAAAAGCATTTAAGCAGGATGTTACAAAAAATCGTTATTCAACTTTTAATGAAGTTTTAGATTATTGCTCTTGTTCAGCTAATCCGGTCGGGAGGATTATGCTGGAACTTTCGAATATCAGGGATGAGAAGGCGTTTTATTTTTCTGATAAAATTTGCACTGCCCTGCAATTAACTAATTTTATTCAGGATACGGAGATTGATTTCAATAAAGGAAGAATATACTATCCACAAGATGAGATGGCTAAATTCGGTGTTAATGAAAAAATGTTTGAGTTGAGTAAAAATAATCTTAATTTGAAGATGCTTATTGAATTCAGTGTCGGCAGAATTCAATCGTTATTTAATGAAGGTAAAGGTCTTCTAG
>JBATIA010000078.1:0-3701 GCA_049667415.1 Ignavibacteriaceae bacterium | reverse complement strand
CTATTTATCCTGGTTATACTTCTGATAATCCTTCTACCGAAACTTATTTCTTCGGGTGATAATAACGATGCAGCACAAAACCCGGGAAGAGGGAAGATGGAATTTCCTGTTACTGCTCATATAGTTACTTATGAAAAACTTAGTAATAACGTTTATACCACCGGAAGTATTCTTGCAAATGAAGAAGTAGAAATACGAAGCGAAGTTTCAGGTAAAATCGTAAAGATTTTTTTTAACGAAGGTGGATATGTAAACAAAGGCGATTTGTTAGTAAAAATAAATGATGCTGATCTACAGGCTCAGTTAAGAAAAGCAGAATCAAAAGTTAAGCTGGTTGAAGACAGAGAAGCCAGACAAAAACAACTTGCTCAGAATCAGATGATTAGCCAGGAAGATTATGAAAGCACATTAAATGATCTTGAAGCGAGCAAAGCAGAGTACGACTTGATTAAAGCACAGATTGATAAAACTGAAATTAAAGCTCCCTTCAGTGGCGTAATTGGTTTACGTGAAGTTAGTGAGGGAAGTTTTGTTACTACTTCAACTATAATCGCACGGCTCCAAAACCTTTTTAATCTTAAAATTGATTTTGCTATTCCGCAGAAATATGCATCACTTGTTAAAATAGGTGATGAAATAGTATTTAGATTAAGCGGAAGTGATTATAAGTATAATGCGAAAATATATGCGATTGAACCAAAGATTGATCCATCTACCAGAACATTAAAGCTACGCGCAATTTGCCAATCTAATTATAAGAATTTATTTCCCGGCGCTTTTGCAAATGTAGAGGTAAATCTTAAAGAAACCGAACAGGCAATCCTGATTCCAACCGTGGCTGTTGTTCCTGAACTAAAAGGACAATCGGTTTACTTAAGTAAAAGCGGCACAGTCAGTTCTCAAAAAGTTGAAATTGGTTTGCGAGAAGAAAACAAAGTTCAAATAATTTCAGGATTGGCAGAAGGCGATACTGTAATTACTTCCGGTATTCTTCAAATTAGGCCCGGCGCCAAAGTTAAAATAACAGAATTTAATTAAGGCCGTTGTAAGTTTTTATGAGTTTAGCATCCACAAGTATTCGAAGACCCGTACTAGCAATAGTTATGTCTTTAGCTATTGTGGTGTTTGGTATTATTGGGTATACGTACCTTGGTGTTAGAGAATTCCCTTCCGTTGACCCACCAATAATTACTGTTTCAACTAACTACATTGGTGCAAATGCTGATGTAATTGAAAGCCAGATAACTGAACCTCTTGAAGAATCAATAAATGGAATTGCAGGGATCAGAACATTAACGTCTGTCAGCCGTGATGGAAGAAGCACAATTACGGTTGAATTTGATATCGATGTGGATCTTGAAGCTGCTGCAAATGATGTTAGGGATCGTGTATCCCGGGCAATTAGCTTTTTACCACCGGACATAGATGTGCCCATTGTTGCAAAAGCTGATGCCGATGCTTTTCCGATAGTCTTTTTAGGTGTTCAGAGTAACACAAGAAATTTGCTTGAACTTTCCGAAATGGCAAACAATGTTTTTAAAGAGCGACTTCAAACGATTCCCGGTGTCAGCAGCGTCCAGATTTGGGGAGAAAAAAAATATTCAATGCGTCTCTGGCTAGATCCGGCTAAACTTGCCGCCTTTGGTCTCTCTGCTGTTGATGTTCGCAATTCTTTAAATCGTGAAAATATTGAACTTCCTTCCGGGCGAATTGAAGGTGATAATACAGAGCTATCAATAAGAACGGTTGGAAGGCTGACTACGGAAGATGAATTTAATGATTTGATAGTAAAGGAAGACGAGGGAGGGAACGTTCGGTTAAGAGATCTTGGATATGCTCAGCTTGGTGCTGAAAATGAAAGAACAATTCTAAAATGGAACAATATACCCATGGTAGGAGTTGTATTGGTTGCTCAAGCTGGTGCAAATAATATTGCAATCACCGATGAATTTTATAAAAGACTTGACCAACTGAAAAGAACATTACCATCAGATATAACTACTTTGATCGGGTTTGATGTCACAACTTATATTAAAGAATCTATAACTGAAGTTGAGCAGACTATTATAGTTGCTTTTCTACTTGTTGTTCTTATTATTTTTCTTTTTCTAAGAGACTGGCGTACAACACTCATTCCTATTATTGCAATTCCGATTTCTTTAATCGGTGCTTTCTTCGTTATGTACATTGCAGAATTTACAATAAATGTTTTAACCCTTCTGGGGATAGTGTTAGCGATCGGTATTGTGGTGGATGATGCTATTGTTGTTTTAGAAAATATTTATACCAAGATTGAAGCGAAAATGGAGCCGATGGAAGCTGCAAAAAAGGGTTCAGCGGAAATTTTCTTTGCTATAGTCTCAACCACAGTTGCTCTTGCTTCAGTATTTATGCCGGTTATTTTTCTACAGGGATTAACAGGAAGACTCTTCCGTGAGTTTGGGATTGTAATTGCAGGAAGTGTAATCATTTCTTCATTCATTGCTCTTACCTTAACTCCGATGTTAAGCTCACGAATATTGAAAAGGAGAGAAACGCATAATTGGTTTTACAACATAACCGAACCATTCTTTGTAAAAATCAATACGACCTACAAACGCCATCTCACTTATTTCATGCAGCACAGGTGGGTCACCTTTCCTGGAATTGCAGTAACAATCGTTTTGATATGGGTTTTGTTTGAAAACATTCCTACTGAATTAGCTCCATTAGAGGATAGAAGTCGTCTTACCTTCTTTGTTGCTGCACCAGAAGGAGCAACTTTTGAATATATGGATAATTATATGGGACAGCTTGTTGATGTGTTAAAGACAGAAATTCCCGAAAGCGAAGGCACTTTTTCGGTCACTTCTCCAGGTTTTGGTGCTTCAAGTTCGGTCAATTCAGGCTTTGCAGGTGCTATTCTCAAAGAACCCAATCAAAGAAAGAGAACTCAGCAGCAAATCGCTGATCAGATTACACCGGTAGTCGGAGCTCTCTCTGGTGCAAGGACTTTTGTGACGCAGCAACAGACTATTGGTGGTGGACGGAGAGGTGGACTTCCGGTTCAGTTTGTAATTCAGGCACCAAATTTTGAAAAGCTTGAGGAATTCCTTCCAAAATTTTTAGATGAAACGAGAAACTATCCGATCTTTACTATAGTTGATGTGAATTTGAAATTCAACAAACCAGAATTGAAGCTCAGCATAGACAGACAGAAAGCCCGTTCCCTGGGTGTTTCTACTGCTGATATTGCCCAGACAATCCAGTCAGCTTTCAGCGGACAAAGGTTTGGTTTCTTTATTAAAGATGGAAAACAGTACCAGGTAATTGGGCAGTTTGACAGAGAAAACCGGGATGCACCTATTGATTTGAAATCTACTTATGTAAAAAATATTAAGGGAGAATTAATCCAGCTGGATAATGTTGTTTTTACTGAAGAGCAAAGTGCACCACCTCAGTTGTATCGATTCAATCGTTACGTTTCTGCAACTGTTTCAGCAGGATTAGCACCGGGAAGAACCCTGGGTGAAGGAATAGAAACAATGTATGAAATTGGAGATAAAGTTTTAGATGAAACATTTGCCACTTCTCTTGATGGACCATCGAAAGATTTTCAGGAAAGTTCTTCGAGCCTATTGTTTGCATTTATTCTTGCTCTCGGATTGATCTATCTCGTACTTGCTGCTCAGTTCGAAAGTTTCAGAGATCCATTTATAATT
>JBATIA010000077.1:0-2638 GCA_049667415.1 Ignavibacteriaceae bacterium | reverse complement strand
GTGTAACAGTTGGAGGTAGTTACATTAGTCCCTATGAATATTACATAATTAAAAGAACTACAAATGGTGGTAACACTTGGACAACCGTAGGTTCTGGAACGCAGATTATTTTAGAGGCTGTATGTTTTGCAGATGAAAGTATTGGTTTTACTGTAGGTCATCATGTTAACATTCCGGGTAGTGGAATTAGAAAAACTACAAATGGTGGATTGAACTGGTCATCTATAGGTAGTGGTTTTAACATATCTACACTTTATGATATCTTTTCTCCAGATGCTAATAATGTTACTGCTATTGGAGCAAGTGCTTATGGTGGAATTATTTTTAATTCAACGGATGGTGGGGCAAACTGGAGCGCAGATTTAAAAGGTACAACTGCTGTACTTTACGGAACATCTTTTGCAAATACAAATAATGGATTTGCCGTTGGTGAGGGAGGCGTTATTCTCACAACTGCAGACAGCAACGTCACCTTTATCAGCGAAACACATGATAATAAAGTACCTGCAGAGTTTTTGCTTTCACAGAATTATCCAAATCCATTTAATCCGGTTACAAAAATAAAATTTGAAATACCGGCCCCTCTAAATCCCTCCCAAGGAGGGACTTTGGTTCATTTGGTCGTTTATGACATTCTCGGAAGAGAAGTTGCAACTCTCGTCAACGAAGAAAAACCGAACGGAGAATATGAAGTTGAATTCGACGGTGCTGACCTTCCAAGTGGAATTTATTTTTATCAACTGAGAGCTGGTCAATACTCGGAAACGAAAAAAATGATTTTATTAAAGTAAGAATTAATGAATTATCCCCTCCTCAGGCAGGAGGCGAAAAGTCGCATTCTTTTTTTGTTACTCACAATTTTTATCCGACTTGCATTTAAAATTGACATTTATTAAGTTAATATCAGACTAAATTAGTCCTTTATGTATGCTTAAATTATCCAAAAAAGCAGAATATGCACTTATGGCAGCCAAATTTATGGCACTGAAGAATTCTTCCGGATACTCCTCAGCGAAGGAGATTTCAGAGAGTTACGAGATCCCATATCAACTGGTTGCAAAGGTTTTGCAGAAACTGGTTAAGGGTGATATCGCCATTTCTGCTAAAGGTGTTAACGGTGGATTTTCTTTATCACGAAAAGCTGACAACATTTCGTTATTAGATATAATAAAAGCTGTTGAAAATGATTTTAAGATTGTTAATTGCATGCAGCCTAATGGAAGTTTAGCAGATTGCTCTAACTTTGATTGCTGCAAAATAAAAGATCCTCTAGCTGAAATACAGAGAAAAATAGATAAAGTCTTCGTTGAAACATCATTAGCTCAGATTTTATAATAATTATAAATAGTTAATTAAATTTCGAAACATTAAAAAATATTGAACTAATTGAGGGCATTATGGCGGACAAATTTCATAGAAATCTTGAATTGCTAAAAACGAATGACACGGAACTGCTAAATTACTTAAAAGCCAAGTTCCCTGTTTTTCATAACTCGAATTTCTTCTTCAGAGATTTTCAGTATGGAATTAGAAGTTTTCTGGAGAAAAAAGAGATGAAAGTCAGCTATCAAATGGCTGAAAAACTTGCGGAGGAAATGGCAAAATACTTTGAAGATCAAAATGTGTTCGTAAAAATTAATCACCAGGCCTGGAAAATAAATAAAACTGAATTCGTAACAGCTGAGCCCGGAGATCCGTTTTAATTATAAAAACTAATTTATAAGGTCCACTATGTCTGAAATAAATATAAAATCTGAAATAACTATAACAGAAAAAGCTAAAAAAGAAATACTTCGTATAATGAAGGAAAATAATGTGCCCGGGAATTACGGGTTAAGAGTAGGTGTTAAAGGCGGTGGATGTTCTGGTCTTACCTACACTCTTAATTTTGTCGGTGATGAAAAAGAAAGCGACACTATAATTGAAGATGAAAACGTAAAATTAATCGTTGATGGAAAGAGTTTGTTTTACCTCATGGGTACCGAACTTGATTTTAGCGATGGCTTGAACGGAAAAGGATTCTTATTCAAGAATCCTAACGCAACTAAAACTTGTGGTTGTGGAGATTCATTTGGTGTTTAAATAAGCCTATTCATAAAGGAATGAACGATATGAAAAGAAGAAAGTTTATTTACTCTGTTGCTGCTCTAAGCGCAGCCTCAGTATTTGAACCACTGGCAAAAAATTTAATTACTATTTCGAATAATAAAAAAAGGAGTGAATTAATCATGGGAAAATTTGAATTGCCCGCATTACCATACGCATACGATGCGCTGGAACCATACATCGATAAAATGACAATGGAAATACATCATTCAAAACATCACAATGCTTATGTGACAAATCTTAATAAAGCTGTTGAGGGAACAGAGATGGAAGGCAAATCTCTTGAAGATTTAATGGCTAATATTTCTAAATATCCGGTCGCTGTAAGAAACAATGGCGGCGGACACTGGAATCATTCTATGTTCTGGACAATTATGCAAAAAAATGGTGGTGGAAATCCTGATGGCAAATTATCTGATGCTATTAATGCTTCATTCGGTTCTTTCGATCAATTTAAAGAACAGTTCAACAAAGCTGCTGCAACACGATTTGGTTCGGGTTGGGCCTGGCTATATGTTCAGAGTAGTAAGCT
>JBATIA010000076.1:0-3340 GCA_049667415.1 Ignavibacteriaceae bacterium | reverse complement strand
GGGCTGTTCTGAAGAAAACACAACAGAACCTACGCCTACTAATTCGGCTCCTGCGGCCAAGTTGAGCGACATACAGGCCAAAGTATTTACTCAAAGCTGTTCTTTTTCGGGTTGCCATGGTTCAACAAACAACCAGGCAAATTTATTGCTTACCGATGGAAATTCTTTTACCAATCTTGTGAACGTTCAGGGTTTACTGTTCCCACAATTTAAAAGAGTTGTTCCAGATAGCAGCTCAAATAGTTTGCTCATCAAAATTCTTAAAGGTGAAGTTTCACCAAGAATGCCGTTAAACCGAGATCCACTTTCAGCAGCAGTAATTGATTCAATTGCTAAGTGGATTGATAATGGTGCTTTGAATAATTAATAAATAGTTAATTAATAATAATCTTAAACTAAAACTCAGGAGGAATAAATGAAAAATTATTTAAAAACATTTGCACTTATTACAATTCTATTTGTCTTCGTTTATCAAGGCAAAGGATTTAGTTTCTCAAATCTGGGTGCAAATGTTACTATTCACTTTACTGGAATGGGACCGCACCTGAATCAAAACCTGTACTTAAGGGTTGTTGACAAAGGAACTATGAAAGAAACAGGAAGAATTGTTCAGCTAATCACTACAGCAGATTTTGATGTCGTGATAAATGCTGTAACTATTGGAAGAAGTTATTTTATTGATTTCTTCTCCGACCATAATTTAAATGGTTTATACGATCCCCCACCAGCAGACCATGCCTGGAGATTAGAATTAAACAATGCAACGGGTGGAGACGAACTGAATTTTGCACACAACACGAACTTCATAGATATAAAATGGGTTTATGTTTTAACTGTTAATTTCACCGGAATGACTCCTCACGTTGGGCAATTATTGGAACTTAGAGTTGAAAACAATAACACCAATAAAGAGGTAGATAGAATTAAAGTTACTTCTATACCATCGGCAAATTTTGATGTGCAAATAGTCGGCCTTGAGTTGGGTCCAGAATATAAAATTGAATTCTATTCTGATCATAATGGAAACGGATTATATAATGCTCCACCGACAGACCATGCATGGAGTATTGATTTTACAAATACAACTGGTGATGTTACTCAGGGTTTTAGTCATAATACAAACTTTACAGATATTAATTGGAAATACTTACTTACAGTTAATCTAAACTCAATGACTCCTCATCTTGGACAATTATTTGAGCTGAGAGTTGTCAGGCAAGATAACCAGGTAGAAATTGGTAGAGTTTCCGTTCCATCAATTCTGGTTTCAGACTTCACTGTGTTCATTCCGGAGTTTGAATTGAATCATGGTTATAACATCGATTTTTATGCTGATCATAATGGAAATGGTTTTTATGATCCTCCGCCAACAGATCATGCCTGGAGATTGTCTTTCAATTCTTCAACTGGTGACGTTGTGCAGGACTTTACTCACAACACAAATTTCACGGATATACAATGGCCAAATCCTTCCGCTGTTAATGAAATTGAGTTCACAGGTTTAAAGGATTATGAATTACATCAGAACTACCCAAATCCGTTTAATCCATCAACCAGAATAAGATTTAGTATTGCATCAAATGATTTTGTAGCAATTAAAATCTACAATATACTTGGGAGTGAAATTACTACGCTCATAAATGAGAATTTGGATGCAGGTTCATATGAAGTTGATTTTAATGCTGAAGGATTAACAAGTGGAGTATATTTATATACCATAAGTACTAATAATTTTATAAGCACTAGAAAGATGATCCTTACAAAATAGCCTCCAATAAAGGATCTCTCCGCACCCTCTCAGTCCTTCCCCTGAGAGGGTTTTAATTAGAAAAAATATTGGTAGTGTTTACTTATGAATGTTAATTCTAAAATTTTTATCCTGAGTACAGGTACTAAAAACTACATACAAGCGTAGGTATAATTAAATATTATTCCCTAATTAAGGATTAAGCAAATATGAAAAAAATATTGGTACTTGCAATCTTATCTTTAAATGGACATTTCTATGGACAAGTTAACATTCAATGGATTGAGAACACTGCCGGTGTCTCAATCGCCGTAGATGCAAATAATAATGTCTATACTGTTTACTACGAATATAATCCTGCTGGCGATATATATCTTACCAAACGAAACTCAGATGGAGTATTTATTTGGCAGGAGAAATTTGACCAAACTGATAATTCAAAGTGGGAAAAAGCAACCTGGGTCGCAACCGATAATCTAGGAAACATTCTGGTTTCGGGAACATTGATGTCAGGTTACTCGAATCCAGTAGATGCTGCAAGTATACTTATGAAATTTGATTCTGCTGGAAATTTAATTTGGAGAAATGTATACGAGACTTCATTTGATGGATCATATACAAAGAAGTGTTTGGTCGATGAGAATAATAACATTTACGTATTAGGAATGGGAAGCGGAACCCCGGGTTATGTTACAAAGGTTAAAAAGTTCGCACCAGATGGTTCAACTATATGGACATACTATGACGCAAACGGAATTGGTGCACCAATTAATTTCAAATTCACACCTGATAATGCTATTGTAATTACCGGTAGAGCTATCTTCGGAAGTATAAACGGTTACGCAAAAATTGGTTTGAATGGAAATCATATCTGGAGTTACCCCGGTGTTTCGAGTCTTACAATTGGTGATTGTGAAGGAGATGATTTCGGAAACACTTACCTTGTTCATGGAGAATATGTTATGAATGGAGGAACAGAACTAAAAAAGGTCTCACCAACCGGAAGTTTGATCTGGTCAAATGTTTATAATCTCGCTGGCTTCAGAGTGGAAGTTGGAAGCGATAATCAACCAGTGGTTTGTGGTTTCCCGAATCAAAATTCATTTGGTTCTTCATTTATTAAAGTCGATTCGAATGGCAATTTAGTTTGGTCAAATCCTGATGCTGACAGCACATTCGCACTGATGCTTCATGCAAAATTAATTATGGACCAGAATGATAACATTTACCTTGCTGCGGGTACATTAACCGAGATGGCAGTCTGTAAAGTTAATAATGATGGTACTTCCGCATGGACTGTAACTATGCCCGGTAGTTATGCGAACGATATCGTACTTGGAAGTGATAATAATGTATATGTGGTTGGTGGAAACACTGCGAAAATAAATCAGGGTGGAGTTACATCGTTAAGTGATGATAAACTAAATCCGGATGGATTTATACTTGCACAGAATTATCCTAATCCATTTAATCCATCAACAACAATTTCATTTTCAATTCCTGCCGCCGGTTTTACTTCGCTGAAAGTTTATGATATTATTGGCAATGAAGTTGAAACACTCTTGAGCGAAGAAAAACCGGTCGGAACTTATG
>JBATIA010000075.1:0-2702 GCA_049667415.1 Ignavibacteriaceae bacterium | reverse complement strand
TATAAGTTCTAACCAAATGTTCATTAAATATTTTTTCTTAATCCTCTTTTAAGTTCTCCCCCTTTGGTGGAGTTAGAGGGGGTCTCACCACTTAAGAATATTTATTTCATCAATATTAACTGTAAGCTTATTCCTGAAGATTGCAATGATTATTGCCAATCCAACAGCAGCCTCGGCGGCGGCTACAGCCATAACAAAAAAAACAAACAGCTGTCCGGTTGCATCACCTAAGTAAGATGAAAATGTAATTAGCGAAAGATTTGCAGAATTCAACATCAGCTCAATACACATAAAAACTACAATCGCATTCCTGCGGGTAAGCACTCCTATAATCCCAACGGAAAACATAAAAGCACTTAATATCAGGTAATATTCAATAGGTATTTGCATCTTCTATTCAAATTTCTTTTTTGCTAAAACTAAAGCACCAATTGTTGCTGCAAGCAGAAGATATCCTGCAGCTTCAAAGGGTAAAACATAATTTGTAAACATTTCTCTTCCAATATTTTCAATTGTTCCTGCTTCAACACTTTTTGCAACTTCCTTAGTTAGTATATCCGATGGTCGAGAAAGAAATATCATATATACTAGTTGAACCAGTACCAAAGCAACTATGAGTACAATAAAAATTCGGAGCTTTGGTCTTTCTTCAAAAAATCTTTTTTCTTTTTCCGGGTTTAAAAGCATAATTACAAATAGAAAAAATACCATAATAGCTCCAGCATAAACAATAACCTGTGCAACTGCTATAAATTGAGCATTTAGTATTAAATATAATCCGGCAAGAGCTGCAAAATTTAGAACCAGAAATAAAGCTGATATAACAGGATTAGGACGGGTAATCATCAATACTGCAGAAATTGCACAGATTGTTGCGAACGTTATGAATAATATTACTTCAAGCGGCATAAGTTTAGAATATTTGCTTTCGAAAGTTAAAAAATTATGGAGTATTTCTGTATATCATTCTTGGAAAAGGTATTGCTTCCCTCAAATGGTCTAAACCGCAAATCCAGCTCACAGTTCTCTCCAAACCAATTCCAAAACCAGCGTGGGGCACAGTTCCGTATCTTCTTAAATCAAGGTACCATTCAAATACTTCTTGCGGAAGATTGTGCTCTTTAATTCTGTTCAGCAACTCTTCCAGACTATCTTCCCTCTGACTTCCACCAACTATTTCTCCATATCCTTCTGGTGCAAGTACGTCTAAAGCCAATGCGAGTTTTGGATTTTCCGGATCGCGCTTCATATAAAATGCTTTAACCTGAGCAGGATAACGATGTACCATTACCGGCTTATCAAATTGTTGAACAATTATCGTTTCATCAGGTGCACCGAAGTCATTCCCCCACTCAAATTCAACACCGTTCTTTTTAAGGATTTCGACGGCTTCGTCATAACTTATCCTTGGAAATGGACGCACGACTTTTTCTAATTTAGAAGTGTCGCGCTCGAGTATTTTTAATTCCTCTGCTCTCTCCTTTAACACTGTTTGAACAATGTACTCAAGCATTGACTCAGCTAAATCCATATCATCATTCAAGTCTGCAAAAGCAACTTCAGGTTCGCACATCCAGAATTCAGTTAAGTGTCTTCTAGTTTTTGATTTCTCTGCTCTGAATGTTGGTCCAAATGTATAAACCTTTCCGTGCGCCATTGCACCGGCTTCAGCATAAAGCTGTCCCGATTGGGTCAAGTAAGCATTTCCAAGGTCGAAGTACGGAGTTTCAAATAATGTTGATGTTCCTTCAACTGCATTTGGAGTGAGTATCGGCGGATCCATCAAAACAAAATCTCGATCATCAAAAAAATCTCTGATGGCTTTGATAATGCGATGACGAATTCTCATTATCGCTACCTGTCGTTTAGAGCGAAGCCAGAGATGACGATTATCAAGTAAAAATTCCGGTCCGTGTTCTTTGGGTGAGATAGGATAATCTTTTGCATCCTGAATTACTATTAAACCTGTTGCATCGATTTCAACTCCACCGACCTGTCGTGTATCTTCTTTAACTTTTCCTGTTACAATTATGGAAGATTCCTGTCCAATCTTATCAGCTAAATCAAAAATTTCATCCGAAACATTTCCTTTGAAAAAGACACACTGAACATAACCGGTTCCGTCTCTTAGGATTACAAATCTAATTTTTCCGCTTGATCGTTTATTGAACAGCCAGCCTTGGAGTGTTACTTCCTGACCGATGAAGTCTTTGAGTTTATTGATGAATACTTTCTGCATTTAACGTTAGTTTTTTATAAAAATTGAAGCCAAATATAAAGATTTATTTTGATTTGAAGGACAATAATTTGGGTCGGAGTATAAATCAATTTTCATATATCGTCCCTACGGGACTTTGAATATTGCAGAGATCGGAATTATTCTAGAAATATTTAATCCCTAACGGGATTATGGAAGTGTCAAACAATTTTCAAAAGCACTTTTGTCCCGCTAGGGACAATATATCTATAGAATTATGTAATATAGCATTATCTAAAGTCCCAGAGGGACGAGATAGAACAGCCTTGAATTATTCAAAATCCAGAAAATTCACTCGCCTTTCTCAAAACAATTTTATAAGTTTCCATTAGTTTAATTTTAAATGGGGTAAAATTATGCGAACCCTTAAAATATCTCTCCTCGTTTTTATTCTTTCTATAACTATATCTGCACAGTGGGAATGGGAATATCTAGGCTTTCAGGG
>JBATIA010000074.1:0-9485 GCA_049667415.1 Ignavibacteriaceae bacterium | reverse complement strand
AGGGAAAGTTTATGCATGGGCAAATATTAGAGCACCCAAAAACGAAACTGTTACATTTGAATGGTTCGATGATAGTGGAAATATCATTTATGAAAGATCAATTAAAGTCGGTATGGATGAAAATGGTTATAGAATATATGATCCGCAAACTTTTAACACAGCAGGTACCTATGAAGTAGTTCTTTACAACTCTAAGGGTATTGAAATAGGTAGTCAAGAATTCATAATAGAATAATCGGGTTGGAATAAATTATTTTATAAGGTTCTCTGCACAGTTTATTTACATTTGTTGAAAAAAAATAGTCCCACCGGTTGAGATTATTAAACCGGCAACTAATTAAGAAAGAATAATGTTCTCATTGCAGGTCTGAATTATTTACTATCTCTCATAAGAACAAATAGCAAGTTCCTCATTTGTGATGACTACGAAATCAGAACGCCCTGAAGTCCAGGCACCTGCATCAATGTATATGTGCTTACCTTTATTAACGTTAGTATTGATGTAAGGATGATGGGTATGACCAATAACACAAATTTTGGTTTCCTTATTCTCGGGATTTTTTTTCATCCTTTTTGAGAAATAATCTAGACAATGTCCGTAATTTTTAATGTATTCCTTTTCAGACGGATATTCGTAAACGGGATCTTTACCTGAAGGAACTCCCCAGGAATAAAATTCATCCTTTTCAATAAATTTTGCTTCAACAAGGAGATGAGCAAAAAAATCATTTATCTCCCTGATTGTTAAAAACAAAAATTGTCCGACTTCCCAGAGAGCTGCATTTGGATTTGAAAAATCTTTCCAGCTATCGGGAGTAAACCCGTGTTCAATGTAGACCTTACCTTCAAGTGCAGCAAACCGGAACCCGGGAAAATGACGGAGCTCAAAATCGTGGTTGCCATACAGAAAGTGAGCTCTCATTCCATTCATCATATTGACGATCTGGTCATAATCAGGATGTGACATCCGGATTTCTACTGCTGTGGCATTTGCGCTGTGTAAACCCGGAAATCGCTGCTCGTATAAATCACCAAGCTGATAAATACGAAGTGTCTGATCCTCTAAAGCCATCTCTTCTTTAACTGTATCCAGATGTTTTAGAAAATTTAACATAGCCCCGGCACCATACTTAAAATTATCAAGATGTGAATTATATATATACATATGCATATCCGGAATGATCACAAGAATTTCACATCTGCTAAGAACGGGTTGCCAGTTTTTAGGAATCGAGTAAGGCTGGCCACCATTTGAGATGATTTTAATCTTTTTATTCTTTTTTATAAAATCCTGTTTAATTTTCATCTTTATTTACCTCTCTCCATTTGAATGATGCTGCGGGTTCTTTATCAAACTCCAGTAACTCTATTGGATAGATTTCGTAGTTGGTATCACCAATTTTAAATGATCTTCCTTTATTCAAGATCTCAATATTATACCAATAAGAAATTATACGCCATGGATGATCATTGTAAATCACTTCGGCATAATAGCTGGAATCCGGTGGAATTTGCGGCAAAGAATCTTTAACAGTTAAAACTCTTGAGTTATTCAAATACTTTATTACCGAGCATATCACCGTATCTTCAATAAAGATACAGAGTGTATCTCGAGCAGAAATATCCATTGTGTAATAATCAGGTCTCTGATACCAAACATATAGTTCTCCTTTAGATGTTTCATATTTATCAAGTAGAACTTTTGTATTCGGATCAACAAATTTTCTGCTCCAGCCTTCCTCCTCTTCAAGCCTTTGTTTACTGCCAAGAGATGCAACCGGAATTTTTAATTCTTTTATCCCATCAGTCCAATCTTTAAACAACTGGGTAACAATAAAATGCGGCATACCCGCTGTTAATTTTCCTTCCCTCAGACTGTCTTGTAAGGCCGGTGATTGAACAGTCTGATTAAACATTTGAGAATCTGGTTCCTGAATTACAGGATAGTGAGTACAACCAACCTGTATTAGAATAAATATAGCAATTGAAATTGCTAACAAATATTTATTTCTTCTCATTTTTTTGCCTCCTTTTAAATAAAATGTATTCATCTGTTGAAGTCAAACAATATTTTCAATTTCACCATTTGAATTTATACTAATTGTTTCACCTCCCGAAACAGTTTTCCATTTTCCCGGACCTGTAAACCTAACCTGAACTTTTCCCCAACCGGAAGGTACTTTCCATACAAAGCTTTCATCCTTCTTTAAAATATGATGTGCATAAGCGCTCCACTTCAGCCAGTCATTTGGATGATAGAACCATAATTCAACTTGCTTGCCAAAAGAGTTCTTAAAATTAATTTCATTCACAGCTAATGATTCACCGATTTTGAAGGTGCTTGATATACCTGTATAAGGTTTGATGCTGCCTAAAATGTCGCGTGAATCTGCATAATGAACAATTCGGTACTCACCAGGTTTTGCATCTTTAGGAATATTCCACAGAATTGTAATTTTTGAATTTGCTATAAAATCCCGGTTCCATTTATAAATAGTGCACGGATCACGATCTGTAAAAATGGTTATCCATTTGTCTCCCTCTTTTTTCTGAACCTCCAAATAAGTTCCCTGGATTCTCAAATTATTCTTAGGATGTGCTCCCCAAAAAATAACTTTTGCGGTTGCACCGGCTTTATAAACAGAATCGACATCAGTTTGGACTCCACCAAATGGAATCCATGGCCAGGGTTGGGTATCTGTAACAACACCAGTTTGCAAAGTTGTTTGCTCAGAAGATAAATCTCTTGGAATTGGTCCTGTGGGAACACTTTTTTCTTCCTTCATTGCTTTTGCAAGTTTTCCAAACTCCTGCTGAAATGCCATTAAAGTGTAAGGTCCAAAATGAGTAGAAGCTCCCTCATAATGTTGCACGTCGTATTCTTCTTTAGTGGTTACATATCCTGCGTATGCATTAGCATAAGTGGCCAGTGCTACATTATTAATGTCTGAATCTTTTAAAATCTTCAGGATAGATTCCTTCAATCGTCTTCCAGCCATTGTTGTTATCTCTGTAGGAATTCCAAGTAAAACTAAATTTCCAATTCTAATAATCTGCAGAGGTAAAACCTCCGGGGACAAGGGATAAGGCTCTGCCAGACCCTGAGCAAACACAACCGGTTTGGGCTGATGCCCTTTTTTCATTTCATCTTCTAAAATTCCAGGGACTTTAAAACCAGTCACCAGTCCGGAAATAAGATTAATTGCATCAAGAATAATATTTCGCTTATCGGGAGGATAATCTCCTGAACTAGTTGCTTTTATTCCTTCAACTATCCCAAACTCTGAAACACTATCTTCAGTACTTCCTGCAAACATAGAAGCACCCAGAGCGGCTGGATATGTTCTGTTATTTGTTCCTTCAATCTGAACTTTAGAAAAATCAACATGTGTGTGCCGGAAATCGATTGCTCCTGTTACTTGTTTGTTTGCTGAGTTATAAATCTCTTTGGCTTTTTTAAATTGTTTCTCACCATTTTCCTGCATATGCATAAAATCATGGACAAGATCCGGAACACCGAATTTTACATTACCAGATACATCGCCGCAATTAGAATTTGCAAATGCTGCAATAAAAGTTTCTTTCGCTAAAATATCAGTTCCGTTTTCCTTTTCAAAAAGATAAGAAGCATATCCTTTATTATCGCCCGTAATTAACCTGTTCTTGTTTCCACGGTTTGTCGGGTGAATTGCATACCAGTTTATGCAACCAATTTCTTTTCCATCGTTCTTTACAAACTTGATAAGAATCATTTCCTTATCTGTATTGCTGGAATATTTTGCCTTTTCATCCTGCGGATTGTTTTCGTAAGCAACCGGAGAACGGTTTCGTCCACAGTCTTCTATAATACCACTGTTTATAAATACTTTACCTGGTGCTAAATTTTCGTGTGCTTTTTTTATCGCATGAACCATTCCATTTACTATGCACTCGAAGTTCTGCTTATCAAAGCCTAAAATTGAGAGATTATAAAGTGCATAATGAGAGTATCCCCCCGGTCCGCTGTGCGTATGAGTACCGCTTAGTAAAACGTTATCAATTGTGTAGAGATCAATTCCGTAAAAGCTTTTTAATCTTTTAACCACCTCCATCTTTACTGCTTGAGTGCATGACCAAATATCAGCCGATAAGATAACGACCCGCTTGTTAGACGTTTGATCGCACACTATAAAAGCTCTTGCAAAAAGTCTGGATTGAATCCCCTCGGTTTTCTGCTCAATGCTTGCCATCCCCATCATACCAAGTTCTGCTGCAGGACCAGTTACATCATAAATTCCGGCACCGATTAAATAATCGTTTGCCATAATTTGCCTCCTAAATCTATTTTACAATTCTGCAATCAATATAAAAATTATTACTCAAGCTTTAAAAGTTTCTTTAGACTACCCCTTTTTATAAATAATGGATCGAATATGAGAAGATGAATCCAGGCTACTATCCACCCTAGAATTGCCAAAACAATTTTTAAAATATAACTGCGGAAAGCCCGTTGCGGTTGAAGCCATTTTAGTATTGGAACAGTTATACCCGCAATTAGCAACAGTACAAATATTACAGACCGACCAATAGAAAGCGGAGCAAAAACAATTTTTTCATCCCAAATGTTGTAGAGCCACCAAACCAGACCGCTTACAACAGCCAGACCTAATATCCAGCTCAAGTAATTTAAGAATGGTATTAGCTTCCAGGCTTTGAATGCTAAACTTGAACTTACATCAAGCTGCTTCTCTATTTCTTCACGTCTTGCATCCGAACTGCCATCAGGCAAGCGCATAATATTTTCTAATTTTAGAAACTCCCATTCCTCACGCGGAGCGTTTACATTAAAATCACCCCAGCTTTCATTTTTCTTAACTTTTTTGTGTTCCTTATCCAGCTTCTTAAATTCATGTTCAGTCATCAGGTAGCCGCTTAGCATTAATGAGTAAGCTTCAATTTCAGTAAAGGAATCTAAATCGGTTCTTATACCTGCAAGCTTTCTTTGAAGTTCTTTATCAATACCATACTCTGTTGTAGAAAATGACTGTAGCGGTGGAACAGTCGGGTTATCGCAATCGGTCCAATCAATTGGTAAAGTATCCAAATCTTTTTTTAGATGAACAAAAAACAATCCTTGCAATGAACGGCTGTCAACTCTGGTTCGCAGATCCTGATACTGAGCTTCGCGAACCCTATCCATCAAAATACTATTTGTGCGCTGAGGAACACCCAGAATACTGCTGGAAGGACGTTTTATATCCTGCATTTGACCCGATGCATCACTACAAAGAACCAGAGTGCATCCTTCATCGAGAAGAGCTTCCACTCCTTGATTATCGTGCACACCGCCATCTACAAGTTTAACAGTTCTGCCAGGAAAAAGACCATCGAGTACGAGAGGTTCGAAGAGCCCTGGCACACAAGCCGATGCAGCTACTGCATAACCGAGGCGAAAATTTTTATGCGCTGCTTTAGGCGCTTGTTCATACCAGAGTCTGCGGTACCGATCGTTTATATCCACTTCAGTAGAAACCGATCCCGGCGGTTCACCCATCCAGCGTGCGGTAAAATGCCAGCTATGACCTGAGTTTAAAGAGGTTGTATTAAGAAGTAATATTGGTACTTTGGAAAAACGCCTCCAATTCTGAAATTTTGGTTTAAATGGTTTGTCGGGACTGTGGTTAGCCGGAGTTACCAATAGGTCAGGCATTGTCCGCGGAGTTATTCTCCGCTGGCTGCTCTTTCCTATTTTAACGTAAATTTCTTTCTCGTATAGTTCTCCTAATCGATGACTTCTCGAGTACTCTTTTGAAAAAATCATCCGAAAGTTTTTCCAGAGATTTGATAAAGCCCGGGTACGTAAATTTCTTTGCACCCCGGTTAAAAATCTTTTCTGCAGACGTCGAACAATTTCAATATAATCTTCGCGTGTTATATCTTTATCCGTTATCTTTACTAGAAGATCCTGAACCTCCAGATAGTAGTGGGCACCTACAATACTTCCCCCGGAAACTGTGGACAGTATTTCTAAACTGCGCAATACATCCATTTCGGCTAAACGAGCAAGAACACCTAAATGGAACAAAGACGCACGAAATCCACCACCTGAAAGAGCAAGACCAACCTTACCACGAAAACAAGACAGAGCACTTTTCGTATCATCACCAAGAAATTTTTTAAGAGCCTGCCATGCTTCATGCCATTCATTGATATCAGAATTATCAGTTGGAGGTAATATTCCCTGCATTCTTGCAATTGACACTAGTTGTTTAAATGTAGAATGTAACTCCCATTCTTTTGCATTTAGTGTGGCGGCAATCTCCAGGAATTTAGCAGCTTCATTATAATTCATAAGACCAAAGTGAACTTGAGCAAGAGTCACATTATAATAGAATTCCTTTTTTAAATCTCTTTTTTGATTTGACTCAATCGCTATTTGCCGGGCAAATTCAGGAAGTTTAGCTACTAGTTCATTACGTAATTCAAATGCCTGGCTCTGTAATTCTTTAACTTCTGCAGAATCATCAGGATTCATCCCGATTCTTATTGCAGTCTCTTTGGCACGCATAGTTAATATGTCTATAATATATGCTGCATTTACTCCACCATAACCCATATCAATTTTAGGGTCTCGTTCCCAGGCAGAATAATAGAATGCGCGGGCTAAATTCAGATATTCAATCTGACCTCCATGCTCCCACTTTCTTTTATAAACCGCCCCACCTAATGCAAGGGTTTCAGGTAAAGTTTTCGGATCTATTTTTTCTCCGGCGAAAATTATATTATGATTGCTCAAGCCAATTTCGTCAAGAATTTTAAGTGCACAATCGAAGCGTTTTACCGGCAATAGCTCTTCATCCTTATAAGTGCAAAGAGCAAGCTGCTGTTGCAACCAGATATTTTTAGAATCGATTTCAACGGCCTTCAAAAGAATTTTTCTTGCAAGCCCAAACTCCAGCTCACCTTTTAGCTCTTTAATTAATTCTTTTATTTCATTTGATTGAGGGATAAGAATTTCACCGCTTAAAATTTTTTCGGCTTTTTCTTTGGCACTCATAACTTCGTCTCCTTGTTTTACAATATTTAAGAAGGAATTTTATTTTCTCGCTCGTTTATCAAGTTCCATTTCTATTTCACTAGCCCACTGAATATTATCATTTCTTTTTTCACGTGCTTCACGGATAAGTCGTAAATTCCGGGCAGTTGTTTCGGGTTCCCATACTTCACGGATTGATGCAAGTGTATCGCCCAATGCGGTTGAGGCTGCATCTTCATTTTTTGCGAGCACGGCAAGTTCAAGAAGCGTTGCGTGGTCCCAGTAATCCGGTTTACCGGCTTCAATACGTCTTTCAACAGCATAGGTCACTACAGGAATAATTTTTTCTTTTCTTATATCCGGAGGTTCCTTTATTTCCATCAAAGTAATTGCATTAATTCCCGGGTAAGCATCCCTCCAGTCAGCTTCAAATCCTTTTAAATAAGAGTCAATAGCTTGGTTCAATATGGATTTAGCCAGGATTTTCTCTCCTGATTTTTCAGCTTGTTCCCACCTATCCTTGTAAACTCTTCCAAGAATTCCGTAAGTCTCGCTACCAGGTCCTCGCTTATCAAGAAGGTTTAATAAAACTTGTTCAGCTTCCTCACTTTTTAATTCACGATTAAGTGCAAGGGCAAGTTGCTCTTGAACCATGACTGTTGATGCAAGCGGCTTTGACATTTTGTCCACAAGACTTATCATTTCTTTCCAACCTTTTACAGCACGATAAGAAAGAAAAAGATCTGTAACAACACTTGCCTCAAAATTTTCAATATCTCCCAACTCTTTTTCTAAATTACGTAATGATTCCAGACCCTCCTTCCTTGCAACAGATAATTTCCTTTTCAATTCGGATGAATATTCTACCTGCTCGCGAAAGACATCAGTCTTGGTATGGTCTATATCAGGATAATCGTTAACAAGCTGATAAAGAGGGCTATCTGTCTTAGATTTCCTGGCTTCATTCAGAAGATCAATTAATAACTTTTTAGTGTTAATAAGATCTGTGGGTTTGCCTTCAGCGGATAGACGGTACGGAACTGCCCTTAGCGGAGCAACATCAAATGGAAGTTGACCCCCACCTTCAGCGAATAATAGCAAAGTACTGGAAGGACGTACAGCGTGTCTTATTCCCAACTCGTAAAATACATTTGCATTTGCGGTAGTTAAATCGGCAATTGCATATTCGCAAAGTATAAGTCTTTCATACATCGGTTTGTGAATAATTCCTCCCGTCATTTCCTCGTCGGCACGTAGTGGTTCCAACCCGGCTTTGTTAATAGCAGGCGCGAATAAATCATTATATACTGAATCAAAATCAATAATAGAGCCAGCCAAATTTTGCTTCTTTCCGAATGGCATTAATACGAAGCAAAGTGGTTTGTGCATACATTTTCTTCCTTATTTAAGATTTACTTGGTTAATATAAAATATTAAAAGTCAGAATAATTTATCCAACTTTTTTTCAATTTGTTTAAAAAGTTCAATGGTGAATTGATCTCTTTGGTTTCCAAGACAATCGCCAAATGCTTTTGGCGATCTGAATTTTGGTCTGTCCAATCTGAATATTTGAGTTTTCTGGAGCCCTTTCAGATCATGTCTTTCAAAATCTACAGGTTGCAACATTACTGGAACTACGGGCTTGCCTCGATTACCAATAAATTTTGGCAATTCCTTCTCATCAATGTATTGTGAACCAAGAAAAGCCGGGCTTACCAACAATAGTCCTATGTCACAATGTTTGAGGGCACTTATAATCTCATCATTCCATTTTTCTCCAACAAGTATATCATTATCAGTCCAAAATTTATAATCGTATCTCTTTGATGGAGAAACTTGTTCCTTAAATTTTAGCAAAAACTTTAACGCGAGTTCTTTGTTTGCCCTTGCATATGATAAAAATATATTGATCTTTTTTTTCAATTGTTTCCTGTTAGTTCAATCTAAAATTACTCAGGATGAATAAATAATTTTATTAGTGACTGTTTCAATCGTTTTAACAAAAGCATTCTTAACATAGCTCGCAGGATCATTACAAAAATCTTCATATTTTAACTTATGAATAAATATGTAAAATTGGTACTAAAGAAACAAGAAATTATTTAGAAACAAATCTTTATACTCTTTTAGTTGTTATTTAATCAATATTGATTGTTTAACGTAATTATTTTCACCAGGTTTATAAATTATATTTTTAGCACATATTATTAATCTTAATTTGATTAAGTCAATGCAAGACAAAATTTAAATATCAAATAATAATGATCATCAGGTTTAAGTTATTACCAGCTTCCATCATGTTGATAATTACACTTTGCAATAATTCAATTGCACAAAGTGACTCTACTGAACGTGCAGGAATTGAGTTGTTCCCGATTTTAAGCTATGATAGCGATGCAGGTTTTGGATATGGTGCAAAAGCATTTTTCTATGATCAACTGAATAGCAGGGAAAGTTTTGATATTATACT
>JBATIA010000073.1:0-1671 GCA_049667415.1 Ignavibacteriaceae bacterium | reverse complement strand
GCTCTTTCTATACCATTCACATTCGGCAATGCGATGAGAATTTTCGGAAGAAATAAATTCTACATACGTAACACTTCTGTAATTGAAGACCTTGGGAAAGTTGATTCAATTGTATTTGATAAGACGGGAACAATCACTCAACTTGGAAAATCCGATCTTGTATTTACTGGCGCAGTTCTCAATTCATTTCAACAAAAAATAATAAAATCACTCGTACGAAATTCAACGCATCCACTTAGTCTGAAAATTTATAATTCATTAGAAGCCGATGACTTTTTCCCTCTGACCAAGTTTGATGAAATTCCAGGACTTGGTATCACTGGAGTGGTTTATGGAAATTCAATCAAAATTGGATCAAAAGAATATGTAAATCAATCTGCTCACGTTGATGATTTATCAACTAAAATATTTGTTTCCATAAATGATGAAGTGCTTGGTTTCTTTACTGTAACTAATTCTTATCGCGAGGGAATCGGGGAAGTTGTTAAATCATTAACTAAACGATTCAAGCTATCGTTACTCTCGGGAGATAATGAAGGGGAAAAATTCAATCTTCTTAAATTTTTCAACAAAGAAGATGAATTGCTTTTCAATCAATCACCGGAAGACAAACTGAACTACATTCAATCACTACAGTCCTCAAATACAAAAGTATTAATAGTGGGCGATGGATTAAATGATGCCGGTGCCCTGAAACAAAGTGATGTAGGGATTGCAGTAACAGAAGACATAAGCAGCTTTTCTCCAGCATGCGATGCCATACTTGATGCTTCAAATTTGAATATGCTTCCAGAGTTTTTGAACTATTCACAATCGGCAATTAAAATAATTTATATTAGTTTTGTTATATCATTTTTTTATAATCTTGTTGGATTAAGTTTCGCGATACAGGGAATGCTTTCACCACTCATTGCTGCAATACTAATGCCTCTTAGCTCAATTTCGGTTGTTCTATTTGCAACCATTTCGACTAATCTGCTGGCAAAAAAAAGAGGTTTGCTATCTCGGTAATTGTTTTATTAATTGGAATAAGTCTTGTTGTTGCTCTGGGATTTTTGATTGCGTTCATCATCGCGGTAAAAAAGGGTCAGTATAAAGATACACATACGCCTGCCATAAGAGTTTTGTTCGATAACGAAACGGAAAATGAAAATAAAGAAGAAAATAATTCTGAATCCAAGTAGAGGAGCAATATATGGAAATAGAGAAATTCAGTTATGATAATGAGATAGTTCGAAAGTTTACAATAGCAACTGTAGTGTGGGGATTGGTTGGTATGCTTGTCGGAATATTAATTGCAACACAGCTTTTTGCCCCTGCCATTAATTTCAATATCCCGTTTCTAACATTCGGAAGAATCAGACCTCTTCATACAAACGCCGTGATATTCGCTTTTGTCGGCAACGCAATTTTTATGGGAATATATTATTCTCTTCAAAGATTGTGTAAAGCCAGAATGTTCAGTGATATGTTGAGCAACATTCACTTCTGGGGATGGCAGTTGATTATTGTTGCCGCTGCAATTACTCTTCCGCTCGGTATCACTACAAGTAAAGAATACGCAGAACTTGAATGGCCAATTGATATTGCAATTGCACTTGTATGGGTTGCTTTCGGTATCAATATGTTTGGAACGATCATCAAGAGACGCGAAAAGCATATGTATGTTGC
>JBATIA010000072.1:0-5508 GCA_049667415.1 Ignavibacteriaceae bacterium | reverse complement strand
TCCTTCCGCAAAGAATCACCACAAAACTCTGCAACATTCTTAAGAAGTATCATCCGATTTACTGCAATACACATTTTAACCATCCTTGGGAAATTACTCCGGAAAGTACCAAGGCTTGCGAAATGCTCGCTGATGCAGGCGTTCCGGTTGGAAACCAGATGGTAATAATGAAAGGTGTTAATGACGATCCTGCAGTGGTGAAAGAGCTGGTGCAGAAATTATTAAGAATAAGAGTCCGTCCTTACTATATGTATATGGCTGATGAAACTAAAGGTGCAAACCACTTCCGTGCTTCTGTTGAAACCGGACTGAAAATAGTAGAGGCTTTGCGAGGACATACCAGCGGACTGGCGATACCTCATTTTGTAATTGATGCACCCGGCGGAGGCGGCAAAATTCCATTACTGCCAAACTATGTTCTGCATATGGATGAAGAGGAAATTATCCTTCGCAACTTCCAGAACAAAGTATACAGGTATAAAAACTACGCTGATAAAAATAATCCTGATGGCTTTGGAAACAAGAAAAAGAAAACTAACGGAAAGAAGCCGTCAAAGACGGGCCCTAACGGAAAGCCTGAAAGGAAAAAGACTGAGGTACTTGTTTTAGAGGACGCTTAAACTAATTAAATATTATTTAAAACAAATGCCATCCTTTTAATGGGATGGCATTTTAAATTCCAATTCCTTTTACTCTTTATTCTTCAGATTTCAATTTATTTATTCTCACATCAATTCCCCAGAGAAGCTTGTTGCGCAGAGTTTCGAAATAAGTTGTTAAGGATGTTTTAATTAATTTAAGCGGACGTTCACTTTTTTTAATTGTAATTTCAATTGGAGGTGGGAAGTAAAACACTCTTTGTCCATCGCAGCTAACCTGTACTTCCTTATGAGGGGAGTCAGCTCTTAACTTTATTACTTGCTCGCTGGATAAAACCAAAGGTCGAACTGTTAAGCTATGTGGTGAAATTGGTGAGAGTGTAATTGCTTTTGCAGTTGGGGCTATAATCGGTCCACCGGTTGATAATGAGTATCCAGTCGATCCAGTTGGAGTAGCAACAATTAATCCATCAGCAGAAAAAGTGGTGACGTATTCATCATCAACCCAGGCAGTAAGCTCAATCATTTTCGGCCAGCCTCCCTTTTCAATTACAAGATCATTTACTGCTACAAGCTTATCGCTCCTTGGGGCATCACAAATGCCGGTAAGAACCATCCTCTCTTCAATTGAATATTTTTTTTTCTTTAAAAGACTGATCACGCTGTCCATCTGAGAAACGTCAGTCTCTACCAGAAAACCAAGTTTGCCGAGGTTTAAACCTAAAACCGGTTTATCAAATGAATGTGCTTTGTACGCCGTTGCCAGCATAGTGCCATCACCACCAATGGAAATAATAATATCACTTTTTTCGTAAACCTCATCATCCTTTGTAAGAAAGTCCTCATCAATTTTAAATTTAAGCTTTCCTTTTTCTTCAGAGATGGATTTGGTGAGGATATAATTTATTTTTTCCTTTTTCAGTTTAGATGTAAAAGAAGAGACGACATCAAAGACATTCTCTTTGGTTATATTTGCAATAATTCCGATAAGCATAGATGGCTACTTTTTTTCCTCAGCTTTACTTTCTTCTGCTTCTTTCTTTTCACCTTTCGCTTGTTTCTTATCCTTATCTACCTCATCAACGTAATTTAGCTTCAGTTCCTTTAGAGCTTCCGTAAGGAATTTCTCTTCGTACTCGGAAAGGTTTCCTTTTGTTCTCGCCATCAGCATATCAAGGGTGTCAATGTAGATTTTGGCATGCTCTAAGTTCCGCTCGATTTTATCAGTAACCGGATTTTTGATTTTTCCCATGGCCATCATGGCTATTTGCTGGTTCTGAATAACAAGCTGCATAAAGAGGATGTTATGGTTAGCATCATTCATAAATTCCCTCACAAAATAGTTTTTTATGATTCAACCTGTTAGATATAATAACAAGTTAAATTGCAACAACAAGAAATATTATCTAAAGAGTTTACCCCGTTAGATAAATTTGCAAATATATACTGCTATAAGTGGATAATATCTAACGGGGTAAACTTACAATATTTTGATGAAAGAATCTTTGACTAAAATGAATCTAGATTTTAGAATAAAATAAGATTTTAGCCAGCCCTATTCAAGATTGAAAACATAAAGCGAGCCTTGAATATCGGAGACAATATATAGCCTGGTACCGTTTTTGTTGAAAGTTATTCCCTCCGGTTGTTCTACTTTAATCATGTATTTTTCGAATATCTCACTCCCGGATAGATTAGTTTTGAATATCATTTGGTTCTCATCACTTAATATCCAGAGTTTATTATCAGCAGAATCAAAATAAATTCCAGAAGCATCTTTTAAAAAATTAAGTGTGTCTCTGCTTATTTCTGCTAAATTCTCATCTAATGTCAAAAGAAGATTTGGATCTTTCTCATTAACCAGGTAGATTTTTTTTTGTTCAGGATCATACGTTATTCCCTCCAACCCGGAATTTAATTCACCGCTAAGTTCAAGTTTTGCTCTCTTCAGCTCGGTACCAGAAGTGTCCAAAACAACAACTTCCCGAGTTCTTTCTAATACAACAGCCAGCCTGCTTTCATCAATTACCGTAATTCCTTCAAGATCATTTCCAGATACTTTAAATCTTTTTACCTCTTTTCCCCAACTATCTAAAAGATAAACAGTACTATTTTCATCGCTAACAACCCAAAAGCCGGTTTCATCATAAGTAAGATCCAATCCGGATGGTTCAGGTACGGGAATTGTCTCAGCAATAGAGAATTGTAAGTTTTTTACAGAATTATCTTCTTTATCCTTTTTGCAACCAAGAGTTAAGATCAGGATAAAAAATGCAAAAAAAATGGTTGTTTTCGTTATCATTGTTTGAAATCTTTCAAATAAAACCAAAATTCTAAGGTTAAAATAACCTAATATTTTACAATTAGGTATTATTGCTTAAAGAACAAAAAAGAAGTACTATAACACGGGTGCATTTTTAATATTATGGTGTTGTTATCCGTTGGGATGCTGTGAAAATTAATCACTAACGAGCAAGAAGGGAGAAGTAAAACATATGATGGTCAAACTTTCTATCGTTTTCGGGGTCATTGCGGTCCTGTGTATTCTGATTTTTGGTTTTGTTTTCTTTGAACCGTTTCTCACTGAAAAAGAAGAAGAAATAACAGTTATTAATTTGGAAAGATGGTTTGGAGAAAAAGGTAGATATTTTATCTTTTCTGATAAGGAAGTTTTCCTTAATGAAAACAACTATTATCACAATAAGGAAAATGCAGACCAACTCTATCCTCTATTTAAAAAAGGATTTACATATAAGGTTAAGGTCGTGGGCTTGTATCTCCCTTTCTTACCACGATTTCGGAATATTGTTAATATAATTGAAAAGAAGGATGTAAACGTTCCATTACCGCAGCATTATGAACGTGAACGTTAGTTAATTTTTATTAATTCCTTATTGTTGTAGACACTTCTCTTATTGAAAACCAATAAATAGAATAAAATTTTCAATAGTGAGAAGAGTCTATTAAATAGAAACAACAAACTTATTTCAAATCGGTTATTTTTTAGCTCAAATAATATATTTCCACCTAAAGCCTGTCTTAATAAAAGGTATGATTTTTGTCTACCAAAACCATCTTGATATTTATTCACCAACAACATAGGAACTAAAAATGGCTTACCTCGTAACTGATGATTGCATTGATTGCAACGCCTGTGAAATTGAATGTCCTAACAATGCTATTTACGCACCCGGGGCTCCCTGGGAATTACATGGAAAAGAGTATCCGGCTTTAGACGATACCCATACTTATATAGCCCATGAAAAATGCACTGAGTGTGTTGGCTATTACGATGAACCACAGTGTGTAGCTGCTTGTCCGAGCGAAGCAATAATTAAAGATCCCGAACGTGTCGAATCACATGAAGAACTCTTAGCAAAAAAAGAAAAGATAGGTGTTATTCTTAAATAATTATTTAATAAAATAAAAATGCCATCTTGAGAAATTGGGATGGCATTTTTTAATTTAGTAAAGATAATCCTACGCACCTTTAGCGAAGGAGGACCATCTTCTTTGTTTCAACGAAAGAACCAGCTCTAAGTTGATAGAAATAAACTCCGCTTGGAAAGCTGGTTGCGTCAAACACAATTTCATAACTTCCGGCCGTTTTTTCTTCATTTACTAGTGTAATAATTTCTTTACCTAATATATCAAACACTTTTAATTCAACATCTGTTAATTCCTTAATTTCATATTTGATAGTTGTGGATGGATTAAAAGGATTAGGATAGTTATACATCAAAGCAAATTCTGATACACTCAGTGAAGAGGATTCAACCGGCATTGGCCAATCCCAATATTGCCAGAGTGATGCAGAACCGCCGCAATGTCCCATATCATTTGCAAGTGTACCTTGTGCAGGCCACCATGGATTTCCTGGATTGTTCGGATCTTCAACATCGTTATACATTGGATCGGAATGACCAGCATCAATGCACGGAGATGTTCCAGATAAAGCAAAGTACACATTACTTGCAATGAATTGCGGATCAAGATCAACATTACCTGTTCCAGTATAGCCACCTTCAATATCAGAGTATTGAACATCTGCAGTTCCGGAAATTTGTGGATCTGCTGGTGCTGTATTTCCCCAGACAATACAGTTCATCAATTCAGGTACTGATGTTAAAACTAATATTCCTCCGCCGGAAACAGTAGCAGAATTATTAACAATTGTATTATTTTCAAAAGTAGCATCGAGCATAATTTTCGAAGAATTAGAATGATTATCATTTAACCTGTTATATCGACTTGATAATCTATTGTTGTTATTAATTTGAGATTTAGTTGATGCTGAGACTAATGCATCAAATCCTACTCCTCCACCGTCAGCAGCAGAATTTTCCACTATTAAATTATTCTTAACATTTGGTGAGCAGTCGTATAAATCTAATCCCCCACCATATGTAACTCCACCAAAACATTCGTTACCTTTTATATAATTTCCAATAATAAAAATTTCATTTGAACCAGAACTGATTTCCATGCCACCGCCTGTTACATAATTTGGATCAGTTACTGTATTATCTATAATTATATTGTTAGCGACCATTGTATACCCCATATAGCTCCAATCATAGATAGAAATTCCTCCACCGGTAGACCATTCATTTCCAATGAGTGTGTTATTTCGAACTACATTATTTACTATTATTATACTATCACTATCGCCAATATATATTCCCCCAGCGTTAGTATAGTCATCATGAGTTATAGAGTTATATTCAATTATATTGTTTTTTATTGTTGCCCCAGCCAAATCAACATATACACCACCACCCGATCTATCATTCCATATTAAAGAAACTGTTCCTGTACCTCCAGTAATGGTAAAACCACAAAGTACAGACGATGCATCCTCCCCATTTACAAAAAACACAACAGAACCAGAATCAGGATGAGATGGCTG
>JBATIA010000071.1:0-7655 GCA_049667415.1 Ignavibacteriaceae bacterium | reverse complement strand
TATAATAATTTCAAGAACAACTCCAACGGTTTGGATAAAGAGTTTGAGAAATTCTGTAATTCGCATAAAGAATGGCTTGATGATTTTGCACTATTCATGGCATGTAAAGAACATCACGGCGGGGCGGTGTGGAACAGCTGGGAGAAAAGTCTTGTGCAGAGGGATAAAAAAGTTTTAGCCGATTGGGAGAGCAAGTTGAGCGATGACATTCAATACCAGAAGTTCGTTCAGTTCAATTTCTTCAGGCAGTGGAAATCGCTTAGAGAATATGCAAATGAAAATGGGATAAAAATAATTGGTGATATGCCGATCTTCATTGCTTATGATAGCTCAGACCTTTGGGCAAATAAAGAACTTTTCACTGTCGATGAAGAAGGGAAGTTAACATTTGTTGCAGGTGTTCCGCCTGATTATTTTAGTGCAACGGGTCAGTTGTGGGGAAACCCTCTTTACAAGTGGGATGTTATGGAGAAGGACGATTTCCTTTGGTGGCGAAAAAGATTTTCAAGTCTTTTTGAAGTAGTTGATATTGTAAGAATAGATCACTTCCGTGGATTTGAAGCTTACTGGAAAATTCCCGGTGGTGAAAAAACTGCTCAAAAAGGTAAGTGGACTAAAGCCCCGGGTGAAAAACTTTTTAATACTTTGAAGAAACATCTTGGTGAACTTCCAATTCTTGCAGAGGATCTCGGTGTAATAACTCCACCTGTAGAAGCATTAAGAGATCAGTTTGGGTTTCCGGGAATGAAAGTTTTACAGTTTGCATTCGGAACAAAGATGGAAACAAAATTTTTACCACATAACTATGTACCTAATTGTGTTGTTTATACCGGGACGCACGATAACGACACAACCCGCGCATATTTTGAAAAGGAGAAGTTGAATAAGGGAAAGAATGATATTTATGAGCACGCTGCGATTTATCTCAATTATACAGGTGATGATATTCTCTCAGAACTAATCCGGGTTGCTTATGCATCGGTTGCGAATATAGTAATTTTACCTTTGCAGGATATATTAAAACTCGGAACCGAAGCAAGAATGAATTTTCCAAGTACGACGGGTGGAAACTGGGCGTGGAGATTTACTTGGGACCTGCTAGATAAGAACCTTGCCAAACATTATTACGGACTTACCCAACTCTACGAACGTCCTCCTAAACCAAAAGAGGTTGAAGAAATAGAAGCTGAACAAGAATAGCAGGGGATTACTCATTTCAATCCGAATTACCCCCTGAAAAGGTGCTAATTTATGTAAGATATTTAATGAATCTAATTATTAACTAATGAATCATATTTATTGTGAATTGCATTTTTTTTTGATCACAAAAACTTAGGAGAACGAATTTGAAACAATTAACATCTCTTTTTGTATTATTTATTTTATTATTTACTTCGTGTAATAACGGTCAGTCATCGTCCGATAAATTAAGTTGGAATAACAACCTTGAAAAAGCAGTAGAACAAGCAAAGAAAGAAAACAAAGCTGTGCTTGTTAACTTTACGGGAAGTGATTGGTGTATTTGGTGTAAAAGATTAAGTTCCGAAGTGTTTCAGCAGAATGAATTTAAAGAGTTTGCAGATAAAAATTTAGTGCTAGTTATGCTTGATTTTCCGAAAGATATTCAGCAGTCTCAAGAGACAAAAATTTACAACAATACTCTCGCACAGAAATTTGGCATTCAGGGATTTCCAACAATTTTAATTATGAATAGCAAAGGTGAACTGGTTGCCAAAACCGGTTATCAGCCCGGTGGAGCTGATAATTATGTGAAGCATATACAATCTTATCTTTAAAAACAAAAAGGCGATCGCAAGATCGCCTTTCTTCTTTTCACACAATCTTTACTTCAGCAGAACCATTTTTCTGGTTCCAGAATATTTTCCAGCATTGAGCTTGTAATAGTAAATTCCGCTCGGCAGGGAAGATGCATCAAATTCTGTACTGTATTTTCCTGCCGATAAAAATTCTTCAACGAGGATTGCAATTTCATTTCCCAAAATATCATAAATTTTAAGAGTTGCTTTACTAGCGACAGGTAATTGCCAACTGATAGTTGTGCCCGGATTGAATGGGTTGGGATAATTCTGCTCAAGCTTAAAGTTTGTAACTATACCGGGGTCACCTTCTACACCGGTTACAATATCGAAAGTCACACCTTCCATTATAAACGGAACATTTGGAAGAGCATCATACATGTTAACAAAGCGGGTAATATCTTGTTCGCTAATTATACGCAGTCGATCAACAAGTTCGGGTTTTACAGTTTGGTAGCAAACTTCTGCCGTTATCCTGTAGTTTGTATTTCCCAATGCAGGCATTTTGTAAGTAACCATATCTGTTCCCGAACCTTCAATTCCTCCATCCCTGTTAAAATCCGGATCACTGAGAGCATTGCCAAAAATTGCCGTTGAATCATAACTGATGTAGGAAGATGTAAAACCAGCCGGTGGGATTCGGTTATCCTTAATATAATCTGCTGCTCTAAGAAGTGTATATGTTACTTGCTGGTCAACATCGATAAAAACACCCTCGTAAGCCTGCACATCATTTTCTGAATTTATAATATTATAATGCTGTTCGTAATCCGAATTATAATCTGGTATTCTCCCCTCAGCATCCCACTCACCCGATTCAAAAATAACAGGGCCGCCAACTTGTTCAACTTTCAAATGAATCCACATTCTTCTAAATGGAATTCCTGTTGGTAGCTTATGCCCGGTAAGGTTTTTAAGTTTTACATTAATTAATAACGAATCATTTATATAATCGGTAAAGGTACTCAGTTCAACAGAATTATCATTCAGATTTTTTTCAGCTCTGGAAATTGTAGAATCAAAATGAATTGGTTCTGCTGTCGCACCAACAGAATCTAGATTTGCTTTAATGATTTTTAGCATATAAACATTTCCGCCCACAAAAGTATGTCGCCAGAATGGAGTTCGTGCAGGAAAATTACCCATAGCCGAAATAACAATTGGGTCGTAGATCTTAGGCATATGGCAATCCTGGCACTGGATATTTTGCGCAGGGTAAATACTATTCTTCCATTCAAGATAGGGAGTCTGTTCTGGAAAATATCCTCCGATATTTCCCCCGTTATCTATAAATGGAGTAAATAAAGTATGACACGTTGCACAAAGTTCTGATTGATTCATGTGAGGACCATAAGCAGCTGTATATCCAATTACTGCAGGCATAAGAAGCGTGTCCGAATTTTCGTAGGGACCGTAAAGTAAACTGTCTGCTTCAATGATGTAATGCCCGGAATAAGATTGCTGGGAGCCGAAATTATCGGGTTTTATTTGGTGACAAACTGTGCAGCTTACTCCGTCATTTGCCAGGGGGTCAGCTTTTAATTGTGCCATCGAATATGTAGAATCTCCATTAAATATTGCTTGAGTGTAACCCATTGGTGAATGGCATCTTAGGCAGGTTGTTTCAATTGTCTGTTGAAGTTGTGGGAAGTTATGTACCTCTTCCGCTACCACTGCCCTCCAAAGAGGATCTTTGCTGGCATTTCCCATCATTGTTGAACGCCAGTACGAAATTGGCGAAACATCAACTCCATTCCAGGTCATTGCATTTCCATCACTATTGTGGCAAAGAATGCAATTTCCAGATCCGCTGAAAAGAGTTGAAGTTCCTGTTGGTAATGGATGCTGTGAGTATGCTGATGAACAAGCTATTATAAAAGCAATTAAAATATAGTAATAATTCACTTTCAGTTCTCCCTTTTATATGAATTGTAATTCTATGTGCAAAATAAACTATTACATTTTTATTAAGAAGCAGAACTGATGTGCCAGTCTGTTTTAGAACTTGCATAGATATGGGATTCCATGCATTCGTCTCGATATTCCATGCTTTTTATCGAGGCTCTCAATTTGAGTAAATCCTTAAAGCTTAATGGTTTAGCATAAATACATATTGCTGGCACAATTATTTAGAGTTAAAGCTCAGATAATGAGAGGAACTGGGAAAATAAATAATAATTCATTAATCATTTTAAGGAGCTTTGAAATGAAAAAGCAAAAAAATCTTTCACGTTACTTTCTGGCATTTCTTGCACTTGCAATTTTTGCTTTATTTGTCCGGTGCCAGGATGAAAATGTGGTTGAACCACTGGATACTGAACCAACAACTGATCGTGAAGCACTTGAGAAACTTGTAGATGAAGATTCTTCTCTCACTTCTTTTGATTACAATTATGACGAAGAAGGAGTAATGGAGTATCTCGGTAAAGTTAGTTCTGAGATATATCCGTTCAGAGTTGGTCAGAAAATGAGACTTGTAAACAGAACTTTAAGCATTGACTTCCAGGATACAATTGCTTACGGAACTCTCACCAAAACATTCGAAGGAGTTTTGCTAATTGCCGCTTCATATGATTCAACTGCAACTGAACCAGATACATTAATTAAAAAATTGTTTACTGCTGTTGTTACCAGAAATATAATCTTTAAAAAGATTGCAAACACACCATAGCCCAGGAGAAACTGGATAATTGCCGCTATATCTTTACCCGAGGGTGGAACCCAAAGCCCAAATATCGATATACAGAAAATGACAATATTCCTACCGAATGGTGATTCGCTGGTAGTGGAATCTCCGAATGATTACTACCTCAGAAGAGGATGGGGTTGGTGGTACAATATACCGATCTTAGGTTTTGGAGAATCAGCAACAATTAAAGTTGAACTTTATAGTGCTTATGAAGAAGATGATTTTGTTAGTCTTACATGGGGTGCAAACAGATGGGTAAAGCATCGCGTTAAAAAATTATTTGAATTAGTTTCATCTGTTCAAAACGGAAATGGCTGGAACAAAGTTTATGAACAGACTTTTACAACGCATCAGTGGCCAGGATTCTATCATGCAATTATTAATGCATTGCCGCAGCAAGTAATATTTGATGATGCTACACCTGTTGAATCAGAATCCTGGGGTATACCATATTTTGTTCATCCGTAACTTGACTAAGAGGAATTAAGCTTCCCTGCACACGTCCTCTCCACATCCCCCTCCTAATGATAACGCGGGAGGGGGAGATTATTTTCAGTGGGGAAGAGATTTTTAAGAAATAGTGAATTGATAATGTAAACTTTCAAACATAAATTTTAACTGCAATGAAAAAGATTTTAACATATTTGATGATTTTAATTGGTGCCCTCATTCTTTTTAGCTGTGATAAGCCGGCACCGACACAACTTGTAGATGATACAAATAATGAACTTGAAGTTGAACTTCTAAACAAAAATCTGGATGACCAGTATTACAACAGTGGTGCAGATACATCTGGAATTACACAGGACTTAACAGGTGTTACCAATCTCATATCGGTTAGTGGAATAAAAATTACAAATAATAAAAACCAAACATTTAGATTATCTCTGGCACAGGCAATGTTTTTTGATAAGAGCAAACCTATTAGATATTCGGATGGTAGAATATTAGCTTACGAAACTGTTATACCCGGGATGATTAAATTTAATGGGATAGAAGCAAGATTAGACACTTTTAAAATCAGATATCGGGATCTAAACGTTACTAAAGTTGCAATACTCGGACAAAAATATGTACTCTATAATTTATTCTTGGGCATTCCTGATCCATTCTACTTTGATTACGAGTCTAACGTAAGTTTTGATTTTGATCCTTCAGGTCCTGGAACTGGAATTACATTTAATTTACCAACACCTCCAGAAATTACCGGAAATGTTATTTTATCAGGTAGACGTGTAGAAAAAAATCTTGAAGTAGTATTAAAGTGGAATCCTGAAAACTTAAAAAGGATATCAGTTATAGTTGGTCTTATTCGACCAAATCAAATATCATCCATTCCTGTCTATAGAATGAAAACATCAGATGATGGTGAACTCAGAATTCCTGCCAGGTATTTAAACCAGCTTCCCCTGGAAAGATTTGAAAAGATTGTTTTTACTTTTGTAAGAAGTTTTGAAGGTTATCATACAAACGGAAACAATGATTTACTTGTTTCATCACAAAGTATTCACAGTATAGTAATAGATATTCCTTGAGATATTTTTTATTGATTTTCATATCGGTTATGTCACTGAATTCAAAAATATTGCCACAGAATTCATTCGGGTTAACTGGTTATTGGGGATTGCCTGGATCAAATATAATCCCTTACTATAATTATGAAAGTAATCCCTCAAATTATTTTTCTTTAAAAGATTGGGGAATCGCTCTTCAATATAGTGCAGAATTTTCCGGAAGTTTCAATTCCAGCCTTAATATTGTGGCGCTTGCTAAAAGATTGGGCAACCATTCACTATCCGCACGGTTTACGCCAGGTTATCAAAAAGAGTTTCTTTTCGCTACTGGTGAATCAATAATTATTAATGATACCACATCACAATCGCTTGAGGCAAAATATAATTACAAAGAACTTTTTGGTTTCGGATATTCATACAGTTTTAACAAGCAGTTTAACGCCGGTCTTACAATTCGATTTTTAAGCCAGGATTTTGACCAGGAGATTGTTAAACCTGTTTTTGGTGACACATTGTATCTTGTTCGCGAAAGCTTAAATGAAAAGGTTAATTTCTGGAAAGCTGATCTTGGAATTGATTATGTTCTTAACGATCAACTTCATTTCAGATTGTCATCCATAAATCTTCTAAACTTCGGAGAGGAACTAACAATTGATGAATTCCAGGGATTTGAAATGAAACAGGAAAGAGGCGCGCTTCTTTCTGCCAGTTATCTACCTATTGATTTCTTCAATCTAAATCTGGTTTACGAAACTTCCAATTCCTTTCAGTTAAGTACAACCGGATATGCAGGTGGGTTCATTTATGGTTTAACAGCTTTCCACGATAAATATCAGGAACCATTTTTGGCAGGAATCATCCCGTCTTTTGGCTACAAAACAGATCTGATTGAGGTTTTACTCAGTGGAGTAAAATATTTTTCTGAAAGAAATTCCAGTGCGAGTTTTTCAAAATTTTCTGAAGAAGGAATTCATAATATTATTAATAACAGATACAGTTTTGATAAAGTAGTACTTTCATTGGCGGTGAATATCAGCAGCACACCGGAGAAAAAAGTTAAGTTAATTGACGTTGAAATAGTCAGGGAAATTTATCCTACCTTTTATGATATGTATATCGATCAACCATTTGCTTATGGAAAAGTTGTCAACATTTCTGATGAACCGGTCAGTGTAACACCATCAGTTAAAATTGAAGGAGTAACAGTTGAAAAAATTCAATCACCCCCAGTGATGGTTTTTACAGGCGATACTACAACAATTCCATTTTACATAATCATTCCGGAAAAGTATGTTCTCGATAAAGCTATTCTGTCTTATGCTGATTTTTATGTAACCGCATCATCGAATGAGCCGGATGATCAATTACAAAAAGCATCTTTAATTAATGGAGTGAACGCATGGGACGGCAATGTAACAAACCTCCGCTATTTTATTTTTAAAGATTTGGACTTTTCAATGAACTATGCTAAACGTGTCCTTAGCAACAGTAAAACATTGCTGGATACTCTTCCGGATGCGCTATCAGGATTCACCAAGGCCAAAATCCTGTTTAATGATTTTATCAAAAAACTGGTCTACACTTCGGACCCAAGAGCCACCGCTGAGTACGTTCAGTTCCCTAAGCAGACTATAG
>JBATIA010000070.1:0-5173 GCA_049667415.1 Ignavibacteriaceae bacterium | reverse complement strand
TGGCGATACACAACTGGTAAGATATTATAACACTGTTCAACCTGAGAAACTAATGATAGATTTTTTCCCGTTTTCTCCTGATTATTCTTTTAGGTTAGAAGCCTTAAAAAGAAGAAGTTATTATCAGAATAAATAAAAAGCATCAGCCAGTTATTTACCCTTCTAACTACCACATCCATAAATATTCACATCTAGAAAAATTCTGAATCAAAGAACAGCTCCTGCAGTCAAAAAAGTATGAAGTTCAGTTTAATGCAACGAGTCTTGCAAGCGGTGTTTATATTTATCAGCTAATTGCTGAGAAATATATAAATGCAAAGAAGATGATACTGTTGAAATAAATTTTAAGAATGAAAATCAAATTCGTAGGGACAAGTCGCGACTTGTCCCTACTAAATTCAATCCTAGTTAAAATAAATTCGGACTGTTTTATTTTTAACTATTATTAATAAAATTAAAAATAATTCCGCCATCTTTAAACCACACTTTTATTATCTTTAGTTTTACTAAACTGAAAATTGATGATTAAGATGTTGATGAAATATATCCTTCTAAAACTTATACTCTTAGTTATTCTCGGTCTTTTGATTCCCGCCTGCAATAAATCTGATAAAAATATTGAACAATCCAGGATGGTTGAGCAAAGAGATTCTGCTTCGAATAAGAATTTAAACCATTTTCTTTTTCTGACTGAATGGTTTGGTAAGACAGGTGTTTATAAGTACGATTTAAGTAAGAAAAAATATTCGCCGGTTTGGTGGCACCCAAGAGAAAATGCGGTGATGCTGATTTACAGACCAGACAATATGCCAGCATATTTTTTTACTGCGGGTAAAATTGGAACGAAAGGAAATTTCCCATTCTTTGAGAGAGTAAAATTATTCCGGATCTCCCGCAACTTTTCAGAAACAATACAAATTGATAAGGTTCAGAAGGGTCTGCAGTTTACAACACGCTGGAATAATGACAACAATCTGGAATTCATTTTCACCTCTATTGATAAAGTTATTTCTTCTTATGTAAATCAGTACACCAAGGTCTATGATTTCTATGGAAAGCTTATTGATAGTAAAATAGAGACTTTCGATATTGAAAAAAGTGGTTTTCCTTACCTGATGCCACAAAGGAACTCTACGGTTTCCCCTACTGCTAAGTACGGAGTATCTGTTTTGAGTGATTCCGTATTTTTGAAAACTGCGGGAAATGATTCCACAAAATTTATTACTGTTATGAAGCATAACTTAAATAAGATTAAATGGGATGAAGATGAACGGTTTCTGTTCATTTCCACATTAAATCTGAATGACGAGACTGTTAAAACTAAAAAACCTGAAACATCAGAATTGATTATCTATTCTCTCGCTGCCGATTCACTAATTGAAGTATTTGGTGGTGCAGGGGTAAAGAACTTTTTTACTTGGGGTGATTTACTGATTTTTGATGACGGCTTTGGCAAAAATTCCAAAATAAGTATATATAACTTGAAAGAACTTAAAATTGTAGATATAGTACAAACCAAAGAAGGATGTGGGTTGGTTTTCATTCCGCCATTATAGAAAAAATATATGCAGACGTATATCAGAATCTTAAAATATGTAAAGCCTTACTGGAAGAACCTCATACTTATTTTTATTCTTTCCTTACTTTATGCTGTTTTAAACGGTCTCTCTATTTATCTTGTCATCCCATTGCTTGAAACACTCTTCCAGGAAGGCGGAGCTTCTCAACAAGTTAGTACAACGCAAAATTTAGGAATCACATCATCATTCATTCCCGATTTTCTGGTTGATTTAAAAGATACTGTAAGCCAATGGTTTACTAATTTTGTCTATACCGGGGACAAAATTGATATACTGCTTAAAATTTGTCTGGTTATTCTAATTGTGTTTTTCCTTAAAAACTTGTTCGGTTATCTTCAATCTTATTTTATGGCTTACGTAGAATACTCGTCTATGAATGATTTACGAGATACAGCGTACAAGCATTTGCACAAACTTCCTATAAGCTACTTTAAGAAGGAACGGGTGGGAAATCTTATTTCACGCTTTACAAATGATATTTCTAAAATACAGGACAGCATTTCAGCTACATTCAGCAGCCTAATAAAAGAACCTTTAACAATAGTAGTCTTTTTAATTATTGCGTTAAGTATTAGCTGGCAACTAACACTTTTTGCTGCAATAATACTTCCCGTATCTATGTTAGCAATTATGTGGATCGGACTGAAGGTAAGAAAGCAAAGCACGCTGGTTCAGAGAAAAATAGCTGATATAACAAGTGTTTTGCAGGAGACAATTTCAGGAGTTAAGGTTGTGAAAGCATTTGGAATGGAACCTTATGAGAATAAAAAGTTTGTTAAAGAGACAAGGAGTTATTTAAAAACAGTATTAAAGATTGTTAGGATCCGCGATGCTGCTTCACCCATTACTGAAATGATAAGCATTATAGTCGGGGCTATAATTATTTATTACGGTGGAATACTGGTTCTGAAAAGTGCAACAATTTCTGCGAGCCTGTTTATGGGCTTTTTGCTTGCAATCTTCCAGATGATGAAACCGATTAAAGACTTAAGTACTGTAAATAACAGGATACAGGAGGCCGGTGCTGCTGCAGACAGAATTTTTGAAATTCTCGATACAGTCCCTGATATTAAGGATTCAAAGGATGCAAGAACTCTTGGAGAGTTTAAGAACATCATTAACTTTACAGAAGTTAGTTTTAAGTACGAAGACTCTGAAGAATGGGTGCTTGACGATATTAATCTTGAAGTTAGTAAAGGAGATATACTTGCTCTCGTTGGTCCAAGCGGTGGTGGAAAATCTACACTTGTTGACCTGATACCAAGATTTTACGATCCGATTAAGGGAAGTATTTTAATTGACGGAGAAGATATACGTAATTTCACAATTGATTCTTTACGCAGCAAAATGGGGATAGTTACACAGGAAACTTTTCTTTTTAATTCATCTATCCAGGACAATATCGCATATGGTCTCGAAAACTACCCGTCTGAAAAAGTTATTGAAGCTGCAAAAGCAGCGAATGCGCACGAGTTCATAATGCAAACACCGGATGGTTATGAAACTGTTGTAGGTGAAAGAGGAGTGAAGTTATCCGGTGGACAGCGACAGCGATTAACTATTGCACGTGCAATTCTTAAGAATCCGGATATAATGATTTTTGATGAGGCTACTTCTGCTCTCGATAGTGAATCAGAAATCCTGGTTCAGGAAGCAATTGAGAGGATGATGAAGAACAGAACCACATTTGTTATTGCTCACAGGTTAAGCACAATAAGAAATGCAACAAGGATTCTTGTAATTGATAGGGGTAAGATTTTACAAGCTGGTACGCACCAGGAATTAATGTTAAAAGAAAACGGGTTGTATAAAAAACTTTATGAAATGCAATTCAGGGACAGTGATTGATGCTGGATCAGGATAACAAAATATATAATATTATTGATTGGATAATCCTTTCTTTCTTTGTCATATTCATTTTAAGTCTAAGCAATTCCATTTTTATAAACCAGATCGGTTACTTTGGAGCATTACTTTTCATTCTGCTTAAAATATTTCTAACAAGGAAAAACCAGTTTCAAAAGACAGGACTGGAGTTTGCATTTGCACTCTACATGATCGCCGAAATCCTCTCGCTTATTTTTTCAGATTATAAAGCCGAGGCACTACAAAACTTTTCCAAACGGGCTCTGTTAATACCAGTATTTTATACCACTATTACTGTCACCACAAGTCTTAAACGGGGTAAAAACTTTTTCAGTGTTTTCATAATTGCTTCCTTGATTACAAGTCTAGTTTACCTTGTCGTTTCTGTCAAGTATTACTTAAACAATCAGTACGTTATCACACAATCGGGTCCGGATTTAATACAGAACCCAATCACTACAAGCGAAATCGTAAGCTTTACCATTTTATTCCTATTTGCTTTTATCCTGAATGAAAAAACTCGGTTCAGGACAAAACTTTTGTTGTATGCCGGGTTTGGAATATCTCTTCTCGCATTAATTGCAACTTATAAACGTACCGGATGGATGGGTGTTGTCTTTGGCATTATTCTCTTGCTTGTAATAAAAAGAAGATGGGGAGTTCTATTGCCGATAATTATTGTGGGATTATTTTTTCTTATAACAGACAAAAATATTAGCCAGGTGAATGTTTATGATTTTGAAAGTTCCAAACTAAGCAAGTTATTTTCATTTAATACCGATGGCAGAGCCTGGAATGTAGCACCGGCAGACAGTTATATGGTTATCAGTGATTATGAAAATGGTCTTCTGTTTTATCAAGATTCAACTCTTGTTGAGCAAATTAAAACTCCGGAGCCTGTTGTTTCTTTTCTGCAGATCAAAGACAATCTTTATTTAACTCAATTGGTTGATACACGCTTCCTGATATCAAAAAGAGATGACAAAAATTTTAAGTACGTAGATGAGATTCTACCTCCTGGACAGACAAAAAATTTTGTTTACAGTGATGAAAATCTCTATACACTGGATAGTGACAGCGGGCTTACTGTCTTTGGTCCTCTTCAAAGTAGTGCTAGGCCTTTTCGTTTTCCTGAGATTAAAGGTTACAAATGGTTATTTATAGATTCATCGTACTTTTACTTCGTTTCCGAACTTTCAGGTGCCATGGTATATTCAAATGATGGGCTAATGCCTGGCAAAATGATTTTTAATAAGGAAATAGGTGAGACAAAAAGGGCTTATTTATTTAATAGTAACCTGCTTATCAGCAATCCGGATGGCTTACGATTGTTTAAAGTTGAGAATAATGAAATTGTTTTGAAAGACCAATTAAAAAATATAAGCAATGTTAACAGAATGAGCAGCGATGCCGGAATACTAGCGGTGCTTTGCAGTGATGGAAATGTTTACAAACTAAGGATTTCAGCTAACTCAAAGTTTGAAATGTTAGCCCGGGATAAATTATCTCCGGTACCAACAAACTTTAATTTCGTTAACAATAAACTTTACTGTACTTACATTGACCGTGGACGACTTTTAAGTTTCCTCGATCCTTATCTTGTACAAAATTTTACACGACTTGCGCTTTGGAGGGCGGGCTGGAAAATGTTCCTTGATCATCCATTGTTCGGGGTTGGTGATATAGATCTTGCAAAATATTACCTGCAATATAAGAGACCCACAGAC
>JBATIA010000069.1:0-2097 GCA_049667415.1 Ignavibacteriaceae bacterium | reverse complement strand
GAAGATCAAGTACTTTCTTCAGAGCTTCATCCTGAAAAGCACCTATCATCACTGTTCCAATTCCAAGGGAAACTGCCTGAAGATAAATATTCTGCCCGGCATGCCCAACCTCCATATGGACATACCTTTCAGTTCTTCCGCCGTACTTAACAGAAGTCCTTTCATATACTGCTGTGATGATAATTATAGCAGAACATTCTTCAATTGCATCCTGTCTTAAAGATGCATCTGAGATATTCTGCCGTTTATCTCCATCAACAATCTTCTTCAGGCTATGACTCCCCGGATCGTATTTAAACAATCCTGCTGAAATATCTTTTACATTAGCTGCCGCCAGATAAACTTCCAGAGGATACAGAGCACCTGCAGAAGGAGCGGTTTTCAAGCTATATGTTTTTTCAGTTATTCCCTGTGCAGCCCAGAGAAGTTGTGACACTTCCATTAATGATAAAGGTTCGATGGTGTAATCTCTTACGGATCTTCTTTTAGATAATGCCTCTTCAACAGAGGTTTCACTGTTAAACATGGGAGCTGGTAGCCGGATAATGTCTGCTTCTGATTTTTGCATCCCTGTTCTCTCCCTGTTTTCCTGGCAGAAGAAATTAGTTGCGATAATTAGTCCGGTTATAAATATAGTAATTTGAAAAAAATTATTCCTCTTCATTTCTAACCTCCTTTTTCTTTATTCAATTAAAACTTAACAAGAATTTTTAGTTTGTTCAAACCACATTACATATAGATAGTTGCCAGAAGCTAATTATTCATCAAATAATTTTTATCTTCGCTGCAACATTTTTAACAAATTCGGAATGACAAATTGGAATGGATAACTAACCCTGAATCATTAATTGCGCTGCTTACTTTAACAGTTCTGGAAATTGTGCTTGGTATAGATAACATTATTTTTATTTCTATTCTCTCAGGCAAGCTGCCGCAGGAACAGCAGAATAAAGCAAGGTTAATCGGTTTAGCTCTCGCAATGATTTCAAGAATACTCTTACTTTTTTCAATTGTATGGATTATGAAATTAACACTTCCCCTGTTTTCTGTATTAGGACACGCAATAAGTGGGAGAGATATAATTCTGATTGCAGGCGGATTATTTTTAATCGGGAAGAGCACCTTTGAAATACACGATAAGCTGGAAGGCGTGGACAGTCACAGTTCCGGCAGAGCAGTAAAATCATTTTCAAATGTAATTGTGCAGATACTTCTGCTCGATATTGTCTTTTCACTTGACTCTGTAATCACTGCAGTTGGAATGGCGAAGGAAATAGGTGTAATGGTAACAGCAGTAGTTATTGCTGTAGGAGTGATGATGGTTTCTGCAAAAGGCATAAGTAATTTTGTTGAAAAACATCCCACAGTAAAAATGCTTGCATTATCTTTCTTATTATTGATAGGTGTATCACTTATTGCAGAAGGATTAGAACAGCATATACCAAAAGGTTATATTTATTTTGCGATGGCATTTTCTGTTTTTGTGGAAATGTTAAACCTGAAAATGAAGAGTAAAACAAAGCCGATTGTATTAAGGAATAGGTTTGCTGATGAGAAGTAAAGTCGGAAGTAATTTATATAATTAAAAGTAATGTTACACATAGTTGTCATTCCGGCGATTGGCATTTGCCGGAGAGTCCGGAATCCTCGTTGCTAGAATGTCTCGTAGTTTCTGGACAACCTGCCTGCCGGACAGGCAGGGCCAGAATGACTACAATTAATAATATTGTGCATGATGACTTAAAAATTTATTTGACCAAACTTGCATACGCAACCAGTTTATCTTCATCATATTCTATTTTAATTTGTGAAAAGCTGTCAAGGAAGTGTGACAGCTTATCATACCCAAACTCTTTATGATTGAATGATGGATGTTCTTTCTTAATTCTTATCCCGATAGTTGCAACGTTTATTCTGCGATTTTCTTTCTTTAATAATGAAATGATGCTTTGCTCTATTTGTTCACTCAGTTTCTTTTGCGGCGATTGCAATGATTTTGATTCCTTAGGTTTTACTTTTGCGGGCTGATATTCTATTAACCCGTCTGCAATATTCACAAGGTCCCGTGAAATTGATCCGGGAACACCCATTAAATAA
>JBATIA010000068.1:0-5071 GCA_049667415.1 Ignavibacteriaceae bacterium | reverse complement strand
TTTTTTTAACATAAATTATTATTAAAATGATTTATTGATATCTTCCTTTAGAATTCTGAAATTGAACTGCAAATTTTCTAATGATTTCTATAAACATCTTCTATATCCCATTATTCATCTTCCATTGATAAATGTATTACGATCCCGTAAAGAATATTTTTGCAAACACAATTCGAAAGTTTCCTTTCCTTCGGATATTCTTCTACAAAGTACTTGACTTAATATTTCTTCGTTCCTGGTATGTTAGGAGGGAGTTGCTTCAACTTAGAGAAAAATTCGGTTACTCACAGATAAAAATATACGATGCCGGTTCGGGATTCGGACAGTACACTTATTTTATGACTAAAAAATTAGCTCCATGTAATATTCTTTCTGTTGATGTAAAGGAAGACTGGATATCTGACTGTAGGGAGTTCTTCAGAAAAAAAAATATTAGAAATGTGTCCTTTTCAATGGAAGATTTAAGGAATATCAATCATCAAAATAAATTTGATTTGATTGTTTGTGTTGACGTTATGGAACATATAACCGAAGATAAAAAAGTATTCAGCAATTTTTATAATTCACTAAGGAAGGGCGGATACCTTTTAATAAATTCTCCTTCGGTTTTTGGTGGCAGCGATGTTCATCATGACGAGGAAGAAAGCTTCATTGGAGAACATGCAAGAGATGGCTACTCAAAACAAGACCTTGAGACTAAGCTTCATCCACTCGGTTTCACAACATATAAGTCAAAATATACCTATGGATTCTGGGGTGATAAAGCCTGGCATCTTGGTATAAAATATCCAATGATTCTTCTAAACCTATCAAAACTGTTTCTTCTGATTTTACCATTATATTACATGTTAACATTACCATTTACTTTAATAATGATGCTACTTGATTTTAGAAGCAATAACAAATCCGGTTCTGGCATTAATTTCATTGCAATAAAAGACTAAAATTTCTTTTGGTATTAAAATGAAATCAAAAAAAGGTTCCAAATCAATCAAATTTGAGAAAACAAACAAAGAAACCTTTCTATCATCTTTCAGTCTGAGTAAATATATTCCGGAGAAATATCACACCCTTGTGTTTGCTCTGGTTATAGTGGTTCTGTTCCTCTTTTTCTTTTCGCCGCTATATTTCGGTGAGATGACTTTCCAATCCGGCGATATTAATACTAGTATAAGTGCTAAAACATATCTTGAAAACCATACCGGTGTGTATACTCTATGGAATCCTTACGTGTTTGGTGGTATGCCTGCTTACGCTATTGCTGCCGGTTATAAATGGTTTAATTTAATCTGGGTTACAATTGACTCGGTACGAAAAGTTTTTAGTAGCCCGTTTGCAGTTGACTATGCTAAATGGACTTTCTACTTGCTTGCTTTAGCTTACACAATGTTCACATTTTTTTATTTACAGACGAGAAATAAGCTCGCAAGTTTATTGGTTGCACTTGCTACTTCTTTCAGTACAGGTTTGATTGTCTTTTTATTTATTGGGCATGTTACGAAACTCACATCTCTATGGGTTTTTCCAGTGCTATTTCTTCTACTATTCAATTTCCAAAAACGTATAAATTGGCTGGAAATATTTCTTCTTATCTTTTTTATGGATGTTATGTTTCTTGGCTGGCACGTTCAAATAATATTTTACATTTTCTTTTCAGTGCTGATTTACTTCATCTACTTCTTTTTAAGATCACTGAGATTAAAAGATAAGCTTCTTAAAAATCAGCTTTTAAAATCTCTTGGAGTTTTTGTTTTAGCAGTGGTTATCGGTCTACTTATTCAATCTGATAACCTTACCCAGGTTTACGAATATACACCTTTCTCAACTCGCGGAACAGAGAGCATTCTGGAGAAAGAAACTGGTCCGACAAAACAATCTGAATCAGATTTTTATCAATATGCAACAAACTGGTCTTTTTCTCCCGGCGAAGTGCTAACATTCATAATTCCTTCGTACTATGGCTTTGGTAAATCAACATACCAGGGTCCACTTTCTCAAAATCAACCTGTTGAAGTAAACACTTATTTTGGACAGATGCCTTTTGTTGATGTAGCAATGTATATGGGAGTTTTAATTTTCTTTCTAGCCCTTTTTGCAATGGTTATTGATTGGAAAAATCCTATGGTAAGATTCTTTTCGATGCTATCAATAATTGCTTTACTCATTTCCTTCGGAAGAACCTTTCCGGTCGTTTATGATCTGATGTTCAATTACTTTCCTTTCTTCAACAAGTTTAGAGTTCCTTCGATGATCCTGGTCCTTGTTCAGTTGAGCTTTCCGATTCTTGCCGGCTTAGGATTAGTTAAGATGATTTCTATAAAAGATAAACCTGATTTAAGAATCGAAAAAATAATGCGAAACAGTTTTTATATCTTCACAGGAATATTTATCATTTCCCTTCTTTTTGCTTCACCTATTAAAGACTGGTTTATCTCAAGGGTTGCCCAGAATGCCCAAAAGGGTGCACGGCTTCAACAAATTCACGATTACATGGGTGATATGTTTATTTCAGATTTTCGTCTTGCCTTTTTCTTTACTGCTTCTACTTTCGGTCTTGCTTTTGCTTTCATAAAAAGGAAAATAAGCGCGGATCTTTTATTAATTTTAGTTACAATAATGATTGTAGTCGATCTTTTCAGAATTAATTACCGTGGAGAAACATTTATTGAAAATTCAGGCATCGAACAGCTTTTTAATAAACCAGATTACATCCAGGCAATTGAAAACACGGGCGACAAATCGATTTACAGAGTTTTGAATTTAAAACAAGATGGTTCAATTGGTTCACTAAATCAAAATTCAAATTATCTATCATACTTTTTAATGTATGATATTTATGGTTATTCTGGAATTAAACCACGCGCAATTCAGGATTATTATGATGTGCTTGGTTCGCCAGCAAATCCCACTTTCTGGAGGATGCTGAATGTCAAATACATCATCTTCGATAAGGAAGTAAATTCACCAGATTTACAGCTAATTTACTCAGGGAATAATTCTTTCGTTTACTTAAACAGAACTGTTCTACCTCGCGCTTATTTTGTAAATACAATAAGTAAAAAACCTGCTTTAGAAGTTTTAAATTTAGTAAAGAATAAACAGTTCGATCCGAGATATATAGCTTTTACAGAAGAAGAAATTTCAGGAATTGAAATACCCGACAGTACCGCTTTTGTAAGTATTGAAAAGTTTGAAGATGAAAATATTCAGCTTAATGTAAATGCTAGCGGAAATAACTTTTTGTTTTTAGGTGATACTTTTATGTCCGGTGAAACTGATTACAAGCTAATCAAAGTTTACACAGGATGGAAAGCTTTTATTGATGGAAAGGAAACTAAAGTTTACCGGGCAAACCATGGTTTCCGTGGAATTGTAGTTCCTGAAGGAAATCATAAAATCGAATTTACCTATTTACCAGAATCGTTTGTTATTTCTAAATATCTCTCACTTACTTTCAGTTCTATAATCATGCTTGGATTAGTTGTGGGTATTACTTTAAATCTCAGAAAAAAAATCGCAGGAAAAAAGAAAGTTGAATGAAACGCAGGGAAAAATTAAAACGAAATTCGATTTCTCTTCAAATTCATTCAAAAAATATTTAGCCAACACTTCCTGGCTCTTCTTAGAAAGAATTATAAGGATACTTGTTTCTTTCGTAGTTACAATTTTTGTTGTAAGATATCTCGGACCAAAGGAATTTGGTCTATACAGCTATGTATTAAGTTTTTTCTGGCTCTTTGCTTCCTTCAGCTCATTGGGACTCGAATCGATAGCTACCCGGGAAACCATAAAATACCCTGATCAAATTGATGAATTAAACGGCACAGTTTTTTTCTTAAGATTAGGCGGCGGTGTACTAGCGATATTTATGATTGCAGTTACGTTGCTGTTGACCGGCGAGGAAACCAACACAGCGATATTAATATTAATTCTATCAGGATCGTTTTTATTTCAATCATTCACTTCAATTGAATATTACTTCAGAGGAATTGTAAAAGCAAAATATAACGCCTATGCATTATCTGCCTCAGTTATCATCTCGTCGGGATTAAAAATAATTTTTATTTTCCAGAAGGCTCCACTTGTTTATTTTGTAGTTGCGGCTTTGTCTGAATATGCTGTTTTAGCCACTGGATTAATTATAGTTTATCACTATAACAAGCTTTCAATATTCAACTGGAAATATTCTAAGAAGTTTGCTTCGTCATTATTAAAAGATTCCTGGCCATTAGCTCTTTCAGGAATCGTTGTAATGGTATATATGAGGATTGACCAGATTATGATTAAAAATATGATTAGCGAAGAAGCCGTTGGTTATTACTCTGCAGCAGTCAGGATTTGCGAAGCCTGGTATTTCATTCCTGTTACGCTTTGCAGCTCAATTTTTCCAGCTATAGTAAATGCAAAAAATATAAGTGAAGAATTTTACCACAATCGTATGCAGAAATTATATGATTTGCTTACCTGGCTTGCCATCGGAATAGCTATTCCTGTTACAATTTTTTCTAATCAGATAATTCAGATTCTGTTTGGAAGCGATTTCTCATCGGCAGCACCGGTATTGACGATTTACATTTGGGCAGGGGTTGCAGTATTCCTTGGAGTTGCAAGCAGCCAGTACTTGATAAATGAAAACTTAACTAAACTCTCCTTTTATAGATCATCTGTCGGAATGATTTTAAATGTTGTATTGAATTTCATTTTTATTCCCAAGTACGGGATTATTGGTTCAGCAGTGGCAACATTAATTTCATATACGGTTGCTACTTTTTTCTTATCTTTTCATAATCAATTTATTCTTCAGTTTAAGATGATGCTGAAGTCAATCTTTGGTATCACACTGGCAGAGTATCTTTTCAAAGGAAAACAACATTTTAACGGTTAATTTCAACTATCGGAACATCATTTACTTTGACAAGGAATATTGCTAATTTTAGCTCAGATTTTTAGTTAGGATTATCATTTACTAACTGAAGGGGTCTAAAATGAAAACGCTATTTATTTATCTTTCCTTATTTCTTTTCTTTTTTTCAACATCAATTTTTTCACAATGGTACCAGCAGTATAGTGG
>JBATIA010000067.1:0-2996 GCA_049667415.1 Ignavibacteriaceae bacterium | reverse complement strand
CGCCATAGATGCTGCCCCGATTAAGGCGACTAACAATAGAATCCCGAGCAATTCAAATATCAAAACGTATTCATTCAAAAGCATATTCCCCAGTGTTGATAATGTTGACTGAGGCATTGCAGTATCAACCTGGAACCATTCAGTATTTAGTATGACTGCTCCTACAATTCCCGTAAATAAACCGACGCCAATTGCTGCAGGCAAAGTGTGTATTGTTCCGGTTTTTATATCAACCTCGGTTATTTTATTCGTAATCATAACTCCGAATATTAAAAGAATAAGAATACCACCGACGTAAACAATAAGTTGGACAATCGCCACAAAATCAGCTCCCAATAAAACGTAAATTCCTGCAACTCCAAAGAATGTAAAAAGCAGAAAGAATGCTGCCCGGACTATGTTCCTGGTTGTTACAACAAAGAAAGCTGAAAGTACCGTTACTGCAGCGAATAAATAAAATATTAAATCATAAATGCCCATTAATTATTCTCTCTTTTATCTTCTGAAGGAGGATCAATGGGTTTAGTGTCGGGTTTTTCTTTTTGAGCGGCAGCTTTTTCCTCAGCGGCTTTTTTTGCAGATGCTAATTTTTCTGCTTCTTTCTTAGCCTGCAATTCTTGGTAATTTTTCTTCTTCTGTTCTCTCTCCTCAGGGAGAAGAGTTACAAAATCATAAAGCAGATTCTCTCTTTGAAATTCTGCAAACTCGTAAACATCAGTCATATAAATGCATTCGGTAGGGCAGGGGAATACGCACAACTGGCAGTAACAGCATTTTGCAAAATCGATATTAAACTTTGTTACCCAGAGAGCTTTCTTTTTTCCGTTTGACGTCTTACCTAGATCTTCTTCAGGAAGAGATTTTACTGTTTCAATTTCTATGCAGTTAACCGGGCAAGCACGTGCACATTGATCGCAGCCAATGCAGTCATCCATATTCACATAAAGTCTATTACGTTCTCTTTCCGGTAATTGCGGTTTTACTGACGGATACTGAATAGTAACTGCAGGAATGAATACATGCCTGAGTGTCACTTTCATTCCCACCAGAATAGTGTATAAACCTTGCCAAAAATTGTAAATATAGTCTCTCATATTACATCAATGAAATCAATCCGACTAATAAAAGAATTACAAATGAAAATGGAATTAAATATTTCCAGCAGAAAGCCATCAGCTGATCAACTCTTAATCTTGGTAATGTCCAGCGTAACCACATTTGAACAAACACAAAGAACAATCCTTTTGAAGTAAACCAGAAAAATTGTTCAATAGGAACTAACCAACTCCAGCCAAGTGTATTGCCAAGATATCCAAATGGTGATTGATATCCTCCGAAAAACATTATCGCAACAATTGCTGATACTGCAAACATATTGGCATATTCAGCCAAGAAAAACATTGCGAATTTCATTCCTGAATATTCTGTATGATAACCGGAAACCAATTCTGATTCTGCTTCAGGAATATCGAAAGGTGTTCTGTTAACTTCTGCGAGTGTGCTGGTGTAAATGATAAGGCAACCCATCATCATCAAAGGAATTAATAATATTTTCTGCAGACCGACTGCAGGTCCGCCAAGTATCAACCAATTCCAGAAGTAAGCTGTCTGTAATTCACTTAAATCATAAAGGCTTAAAGTACCAGTCAGCATTATAATCGTTAGAATGATAAGAAGAGTTGGAATCTCGTAACTAATAATTTGAGCAGCAGCGCGCATAGCACCAAGCAAAGAATATTTGTTGTTGGATGCCCAGCCTGCCATTAAAATTCCAGCAACCACAAGTCCGGTTACACCAACTATAAAAATTATTCCGAGGTCGATTTTTGAGCCGATAAAAAATCCTGAGAATGGAATCGCCGCAAATGCAGCATAGCTTCCTATAAAAACAAGTAATGGTGCAAAGTTGAAAAGTGTTTTATCAGTTTCTCTGGCGACCAAATCTTCTTTTTGCAAAAGTTTTATAATATCGGCAATCGTTTGCAGAATTCCATGATAACCAGTCCGCATTGGCCCGAGACGATCCTGCATATGTGCAGAAACTTTTCTTTCCATTAAGACTGCAAATAATGCAAAAGGAAGTATGAACACAAATAATGGCAGCAAGCTGACAATAAACATTGCGAGGATTTCACTTCCAGTAAAATTATATAACCAATCGTACATCATCTGTCAATTTCTCCTAAAACAATGTCAACACTTCCGAGAATTGCAACAACATCAGCAACCATCCAGCCTTTGCATAACTCTCCAAACACCTGCATAGTAACAAAAGAAGGTGCACGTACTTTTACTCTTGAGGGATTTAAAGAACCATCGCTTATAATAAAGTATCCCAATTCACCTCTTGGATTTTCTACTCTTGTATAAATTTGTCCCTCAGGTGGTTTTACTCTTTTTGGAATAGCAGAAGTAACATCACCATCAGGAATTTGCTCAATTGCCTGTTCGATTATCCTTAAGCTTTCTTCCATTTCCAACACACGAACGTAATATCTATCCCAGCAATCACCAACTTTTCCTTTTTCACCTTTACCAATTGGAATATCATAATCAAATTTGTGATAGACTGAATATGGATCATCTTTTCTTAAATCCCATTTGAAACCACTTGCTCGAAGGTTTGGACCGCTTACTCCATAGTTGATAGCAGTTTCCAAAGGAAGAACACCAACGTTCGCTGTTCTTTCAATAAAAATTCTGTTATATGAAAGCAGTTCGTTCAACTCTTTTACATTTGGTCTGAAATCTTTGATAAATTCTTTTGTAAGTCTGATAAAATCAGGATGAAGGTCGTGAGAAAGTCCGCCAATCCATATATAATTATAAAGAAGTCTTGCACCACAAGTTATTTCAAACAAGTGAAGAATTCTTTCCCGATCTCTGAAGCAAAAGAGGAAAGGTGTGAAAGCACCGATGTCTGCACCGTAAGTTCCAATTGCTACCAAGTGAGAAGCAATTCGTTGAAGTTCTCCCATAATAACTCTTATATAATC
>JBATIA010000066.1:0-1894 GCA_049667415.1 Ignavibacteriaceae bacterium | reverse complement strand
ATTAATCTGGAGTTTATATGATTTCAGTAAAAATACTTGGCACAGGCTGCAAAAAATGCCAAACGCTTGAGGCAAAAGTACGGGACTTGGTTGCAATAAATAAAATCGATGCGGCAGTTGAAAAAGTAACTGATATTCAGGAGATGGTTAGATATGGAATTATGATGACACCTGGATTAATAATTAATGAAAAAGTTAAAAGCTTTGGAATCATTCCAAAAGATGATCAGATAATTAATTGGTTAAAGGAAAAGTAAAATGAGAAAATATTTTGTTTTATTATTTGTAATTCTTCTGTCGTTTAATCTTTTAGCTCAGAATAAAGATGTCAAACCCAAAGTAACATTTGTAGAACTCGGTTCTGTCAATTGCATTCCTTGTAAACAAATGCAGCCAATAATGAAGTCTGTTGAGGAAAAATACGGTGAACAAATCAAAGTTATTTTTTATGATGTCTGGAAACAGGAACAGAAAAAATATGCACAGCAATACGGAATTAGGTTAATCCCGACACAGGTTTTTCTTGATGAGAACGGAAAAGAGTTTCATCGCCACGAAGGATTTTATCCTGAAGCAGAAATTGATAAACTTCTGCAGGGAAAAGGATTGAAACCGAAGGGCTGAAGCTATTGCTGTCGTTGCGAGGCGATAGCCGAAGCAATCTATTTTCTGTCTAGGTGAGATTGCTTCACTCGAAGACTCGTTCGCAATGACAATAAATAAAAAGGAAGATAATGTTAGATAGTATATTCATAACACTTTACGAAGCAATGATGGGTGCTGCCTGGATTGCTGTTCTTGCATCAGTCGGATGGGGAGTTCTGAGTATTTTGCTCTCGCCATGTCATCTTTCAAGTATTCCGTTGATTGTGGGCTTTATAAGTTCCCAGGGGAAAATGTCTGTTGGCCGAACATTTAATATTTCACTCGTATTTTCTTTAGGAATTTTATTCACAATCGGGTTGATTGGCGTTATCACGGCATCACTTGGAAGAATGATGGGTGATCTCGGATCTTTCGGAAATTATTTTGTTGCTGTAATCTTTTTTATAGTCGGATTATATCTTCTCGATGTAATAAAATTTGATTGGAACAACTCTGCTTTGAAGCAAACAAGAACTAAAGGGTTGCTTGCAGCACTGATTCTCGGTTTACTTTTTGGATTAGCACTTGGTCCCTGCACATTTGCTTATATGGCACCCGTACTTGGAGTAGTCTTTCAAACTGCTCAAACAGATTACTTCTTTTCAATTATTCTGCTTGCTGCATTTGGAATTGGACATTGCGGAGTTATAGTCGGTGCGGGAACATTAACAGGCAAAGTTCAGAAATATCTTAACTGGAGTGAAGGATCAAAAACTATTTTATGGATTAGAAGAATATGCGGTGTACTGGTAATTCTTGGTGGGGTTTATCTGATATATACGGTTTATTAAATAATGAAATCCTTATTAGTTCCTCTTATAATAATTTTATTGTTTGTTACCGCAATAGCACAAATCGATAACGAATCAGGTAGCAAAAGAACTGCTCCAAACTTCAAGCTTGAAGATATCAATCGTGAAATTGTTGAACTGAATGATTTTGTTGGAACTGGACCAGTTCTTATTTGTTTCTGGTCTTCGTGTTGCAAGTCAGCAGTTAGTCAATTAGAAGCCTTTGCAGATCTATATGATAATTACGGGGGGAAAGGATTTACGATGTTTGGGATAGCAACAGATGATGAAAGAACTATCGCGAAAGTCAAACCTTATGTAAGATCAAAGAATTATAAATTCCAGGTATTGTATGATACTGATCAAGAAGTTGCAAGAATTTATTATGCGTTTGACATTCCTTTTAGCGTGCTGATTAATAAATCTGGCAGAATAGTTTACTCTCATCGGGGTTATAT
>JBATIA010000065.1:0-5539 GCA_049667415.1 Ignavibacteriaceae bacterium | reverse complement strand
TAACAAATATCATCTGCGGCTTCAACAAGAAATGCTAAGGGATTACGGCACCACCAGTAAATTTTCCCTTTCTTCTGGCATTCAAGACCAATCGAATCTGCTACTTCCTTAAATAAATCTTTTTCCGCCTGGAAAAATCCGTACTTTCTATAAGTTTTATTCTGTAATGATCTGCTTTTTATTTTAATAAGTGATTCGCGTGGATATTTTGTTACAGCAGCAAGTGTTGAGTAAGTAAGACACAATCCTCCTTTTATTTTAGGATTCTGAAGTTTAGTAATTATTCTAAAGCCCTGCGCATTTCCTTCGTATTTAATTAGATCAGTCCATTTTTTTTCATCTTTAATTTTTGATTTAAATTTCTGCCCGTTACCACTGCGAAAGAATTCCGCTATGGCATCTTCGCCTGAATGCCCGAATGGCGGATTGCCTATATCGTGAGCGAGACAGGCAGCGGCAACAATTTCACCGAAATCAAATTTTGTAAATCTCTCTTTTAACGAAGGACGCCGTTCTATAACCGTTTCTCCAACAAGATTTCCCAGCGATCTGCCGACGCAGGAAACTTCGAGGCTATGTGTTAACCTTGTATGAACAAAATCGCTTTCCGGTAATGGAAATACCTGGGTTTTGTCCTGGAGTCTTCTGAAAGCCGGAGAAAAAACTATTCTGTCAAAATCTTTCTGAAACTCGCTTCTGCCGTCCGGTGATCTTTGTCTCGCTGAACTTATTTCTTCAAGACGTAAATCGGTTAAAAGCTTTTCCCATTCCAATTTTTATTTCCTTTATTATTTTCTGCATTAAAATTAAATATAATTTACCTAAAAGAGTTAAATGTCCCTTTTGAGTTTAGTTAAATGATAGACTATTTTTCATCTGATGAAATCTGAGCCCAAAAATTTTCTTGATCAGCCGGTTCAATATTTAAAGTCGGTTGGTCCTAAAAGAGCCGAATCTTTTTCTAAGATTGGAATTAAAACTGTCAGCGATCTGCTTTATTACTTCCCTTCCCGTCACCTTGACCGGACTACTTTGCTTACCGCTGCAAAAGCCTACGGTTATTTAATGAACGGCTATGATGGAGAGCTTACCGTAATTGGGAAAGTTTTTGAAAAAGAGAAGAAAAGATTTGGCAAAAAAGAAATACTTATAGTCCAGTTCAGGGATTCAACTGGTTTCTTTGAATGCGTTTGGTTCCGCGGAACAAAATATTTCTATTCCGTTTTTAATGAAGGGGATACATTCGCGATTTCCGCAAAGCCCGATAAATCAAAATATGGTGCTCTTCAATTTATCCATCCTGATTTTGACAGGTTAACCGAAGAAGAAGAAAAAAGTTTTCTCCACACAGGAAAAATTATTCCATTTTACAGAATACCGAAAGAACTCAGGTCCGGGAATATCGGGGATTTAAGTCTAAGAAGAATTATCAACCTTGCGGTAGAAAATTATGTCGATCTGGTTGAAGAAACTCTTTCCGAAGAAATTATAAAGGAGAACAAACTTATCGGACTGCCGGATGCAATACGTAATTATCATTTCCCGGAATCATCTGATAAACTAAAATCATCACAAACCCGTTTTAAATTTGAAGAACTATTCTACCTGGAATTGCTAGTTGCTCTGAGAAAACAAAATTACCAGGACAAGCTTATTGGAAATAAGATGAGCATAAAAACAAATCTTGTCCAATCATTTTTAAAGACTCTTCCATTTGAACTTACAAAAGCGCAGCTAAAAGTTTTGGGTGAGATAAAGAATGATCTTCTTTCAGAAAAACCGATGAACAGACTTTTGCAGGGAGACGTTGGCAGCGGTAAAACAATAGTCTCGTTGATCGCAATGCTGATTGCAGTCGATAACGGATATCAGTCTGCGATTATGGCACCGACTGAAATCCTGGCGGATCAGCATGCAAAAAATATTTCTGCAATGATGAAAAACCTTTATCAAAATTATACTGAAGGAGAAATTAAAGTATCATTGCTTCTGGGAGGACAGAAAAAATCAGAAAGAGAAAAACAGTTGCAGAACATAGAACTCCAGGAAGCGGACATAATTGTTGGAACACATGCTCTCTTCGAGGAAAAAGTAAATTATAAAAATCTTGGTTTGGTAGTAATTGATGAGCAGCACCGGTTTGGTGTAAGGCAGAGAGCAAAACTCCAAAGCAAAGGTAAAACACCTGAAATTTTGGTAATGAGTGCAACGCCAATACCGAGAACCATATCTATGACTGTTTATGGTGACCTTGACATATCTGTTATTGATGAAATGCCAAAGAACAGAATTCCAATCAAAACCGTACTTCGGGGTGAGAGCCGGCTTCCAGAAATCTTTAAATTCATAATTGACAAAAGCAAAGACGGTTACCAGACATTTATTGTTTATCCTTTAGTTGAAGATTCGGACAAGCTGGAACTGAAAGCTGCAGAGACTTTTTATGAGGAGTTAAGAAAAACTCACCTCCAAAATCTCAGACTTGGATTGATACATGGAAGAATGAGCTGGCAGGAGAAAGAAGAGAAGATGCTTCTGTTTTTTAAAAAACAATTTGATGTTTTGGTTTCAACAACTGTAATTGAAGTTGGAATTGATATCCCGGATGCAAATATAATTTTGATCAACGATGCTCATCGGTTTGGTCTCTCGCAACTTCATCAGCTCAGAGGAAGAGTTGGAAGGAGTGATAAGCAAGCTTACTGCATCCTCGTGACGAAGGATGAAATTGTACAGTATAATATACAACAGCAACTTGACCTCGATTACCTTTCAAGCTCAATGTTAGACAAATATAAATCTGCAATACGACTTCAGACGATGGTTAAAACAAACAACGGTTTTGAAATTGCAGAAACAGATTTAAAACTTCGCGGACCCGGTGATATCTTCAGTACAAAGCAAAGTGGTTTCCCTGATTTAAAACATGCCGATATTGTTAACGACATAGAACTTCTAAATATTACAAAGAAGATCGCCTTCGACCTTATAAATAAAGACCCATCTCTTAATTCAGAGCGTAATCGTGTGATAAGAAAAAATCTTATCAAACATTATTCTGAGAACCTGCATTACGCAAAGATCGCGTAAAAAATATTTCAACTCCAGGATTTTATTTCATTCTTCAATTTAAATTTTAAAGAACTTTGTACTATTTTCCATGAAAAATATTTTAAAGTATAGGTCTCAAGACAAATTATTTTCTCCTCACAGCCGGTTTCATAAAAATTTTCATGAAAAATATTTTTTAAAAACTTTTTTAAAACTTGTTGACTTATTACTTAGAAAGATTATATTTGGAACAAAAAAAAAATTAAAGGAGAAAATATTTTATCACCAAGGTTTAATGTACGTTTAGATGTTGCCATAACATTCAACGTAAAACCGGAGAGTGAAACTTTCCTTGAAGATCTCCCCCCTGTTCAGAATTCTCCTCAACATGAATTTCAACCGGCTGTGGACACGTACGCCGAGTGGGATACATGGGAAACCATCAACGCTGTTAAAGATGCTATCGGAGAAATACACAACGTAACTTTAGTAGAAGCCAACAATGATGCGTACTTAAAACTTAAAGAATCGAAACCCGATATCGTGTTTAACTTTGCTGAAGGACTAAACGGATTCAACCGTGAATCTCACATCCCTGCAATGCTGGAGATGCTTCAGATACCTTACTCGGGCTCTGATGCACTCACGTTAGGAATTTGTTTGGATAAGTCCCGTGCTAAAGAAATTTTAACTTACCATAAAATTCCAAATGCAAAATTTCTGGTCGCAAATCGGATCGAAGATTTAGAAAACTTCTCCTCAGACTTTCCACTTATTGTAAAACCGATATCGGAAGGTTCGAGCAAAGGAATTTTTTCCTCTTCACTTGTAAAAACTACGAAGGAACTTGAGGATGAGGTAAGACGAATAACATTTTCTTACAATCAACCGGCTTTGATAGAAGAATTTCTTCCAGGTAGAGAATTTACCATTGCCCTTATTGGAAATGGGGATGAGACAGAGATTCTTCCCATAATTGAGATTCGATACGACGACTTTCCGGAAGATGTTATTCCCCTGTACTCTTATGAAGCTAAATGGATACTGGATACTAAGGAGAATTCATTTGATGTATTTGAGTGCCCGGCTAAATTAGATGCTGAACTTGAAGTAAAAATAAGAGAGACAGTTTTAAATACTTACAATGTTTTAAGATGCAAAGATTGGAGCAGGATTGACGTTCGCCTGGATAAGAACGGAGTTCCGAATATTATTGAGATAAACCCTTTGCCAGGCATAATGCCTGATCCAAATGAGAACTCGAGTTTTCCAAAAGCTGCAAGAGCAGCAGGAATTAATTATAACCAGATGATACAAAAAGTTCTTTATTCAGCAGCCAGGAGATATAAACTGGCATGAAAGAGAATGTAAAAATATTAATTTGTTATAATGCACCGGTAAGTATTTTCAAGGTCTATAACGGAAAGCCGGATGATGAATCAGCTAAAGCGAATGATCTTTCAGAAAGTAACTTTAGTACTGAGCTGAAGAAGGTCGAACAATCTCTATCGAATTATTTTTCTGATGTAAAATCTCTTGCTGTTGACAGGGATGTGCAGAAGACTATTAATAATATTAATGCTTTTAATCCGGATGTGATTTATAATTTTGTTGAATCTGTTGAAGGAATCTCTTTCTACGAATGGTGTATGACAGGATTATTTGAATTACTTCGTTATGAAATAACGGGATGTACACCAATAACTCTTGGAAATTGTCTTAATAAAGCAAGAACAAAAGCAATTCTTAGAGCAAGAGGAATTCTAACACCGGAATATAGAACCCTGAAAAAAACTAAAAGATTTACAGAAAAAGAGATAAAACTAAGTTACCCGATGATACTGAAATTAATGAATGAGGATGCAAGCATCGGTATTTCCGAACTTTCAGTGGTAAAAAATTACATGGAATTAAGAAAGCAATTCAGCTTTTTGGTAGAAACTTATAACCAGGATGTGATACTTGAAGAATATATCCAGGGAAGAGAATTGAATGTAGCAATACTTGGAGACAAAGCACTCCCCATTTCAGAAATAAGTTTCGAGGGTCTCTCGGAAGAATTTCCAAACATTGTTACTTACGATGGTAAATGGACTGATGGAAGTGTTTATTATAATTATACTAAACCCGTTTGCCCGGCACCACTTAAGGAAAGAATTAAAAAGAAAGTTCACACAACTGCACTTGCAGCTTACGACGCGTTGAACTGCAGAGACTATTCTCGTATTGATATAAGATTAAGCTACGACAGCGTTCCTTATGTTATAGAAGTTAATCCTAATCCCGATATTTCATCAGACTCCGGTTTTGCAAGAGCAGCCGCTGCGGATGGAATTAGTTACGATGAATTACTTTATAAAATTGCAAGCTTTGCATTAAGCAGGAAGAAAAAAAATGATTCGCAGGCTAAAGCCAGCTGATGTAAAAATAATTGAAGGCATTTTAAATAAGATTACGATTTTTCATGAGAAAGAGATCAGAGTTGCGA
>JBATIA010000064.1:0-6226 GCA_049667415.1 Ignavibacteriaceae bacterium | reverse complement strand
TGCAAAGAAACATATAGAAGCGGGTGCATTCGGAGGTAAAGGTTCAGATACACACAAAGCAGCTGTTGTTGGAGACACAGTTGGCGATCCTTTTAAAGATACTTCGGGGCCATCATTAAATATTTTAATTAAGTTAATGGCAGTTATTGCATTAGTAATTGCTCCGTTGATTGTATAATATTATAAAATGGAAGAGAAAGAAGAAAAACATAAATGCCCGCACTGCGCTCAGCCATTAAAAAAATGGTTGTGCCCGCCGGAATCTTCTTGGGGAGTTGAGTATCAGTTCGTTTGTTTTAACGACGAATGCTCGTACTTTGTTAGAGGGTGGGAATGGATGGCTAAAAACTATAATCAAAAAGCATCCTACAGGCATAGGTTTAACCCTGTAAATAAAGAGTTGGGACCTTTACCTGTTTGGTCGAAGGATGCGTTAAAGAGCTCTATTATCGAATAAATATAACTGAAAGAGATTGATATGAATGAAATACAAAATTTGAAGGAAGCTATACTAAAAGAATATCCCAGACTAACAAAAGACAGCGAATTTAAATTCAGTTGTTATAGAAACATTAGCTGCTTTAACAAATGCTGCAGTGATGTAAATATTTTTCTTACCCCTTATGATGTTATCCGGCTAAAAAATAATCTGAAAATATCATCTCAGGAATTTCTTGACAAATATACTTTTCTTCCAATTGATGAAAATCAAAATCATCCGGTTATTATGTTAAGATTAAATCAGGATGAAGTTAAGTCTTGCCCATTGGTTGGTCCGGAAGGATGCACAGTATATGAGGACAGGCCCTGGTCGTGCAGGATGTTCCCATTAGGAGTTGCTTCTCCGAAAGAAATAAATGGGAGCACAGAGGAAGATTTTTATTTTATTATTGAAGAACCGGTTTGTAAAGGATATTTCGAACCTAATACCTGGACTGTTGGAGAATGGATACACGATCAGAAGGTTGAAGAATATGATGAGATGGGAAAGTTATTTAAAGAAATATCTTTACATGATTATTTTCAAAAAGGTAAAAAACTTGATCCTCCCAAGCTTGAGATGTTCTACACTGTTTGTTATAACATTGATAAGTTCAGAGAATTTGTTTTCGAAAGTACTTTTTTAAAACGATTTGATGTAGCTGATGAAGTAGTTGAGAAAATTAAAACCAATGACAAAGAGCTGTTAAAGTTCGGCTTTCAATGGCTGAAATATTGCCTTTTTGGTGAAAAAACAATGAAAGTTAAAGTCAATGAGGCAGATGCATAAGGAGATAAAAAATGAATGAAAGAACACTTATCCAACCAGACATAAAGTTCATCAACTATCTTAAAAAAAATGGTGGTGATACTCTTAAAGAATGTTATCAGTGCGCAACTTGTTCTGTGGTATGTTCACTATCTCCTCAGGACCAGGCCTTCCCAAGAAAGGAAATGATAGCTGCGGGATGGGGACAAAAAGAAAATTTACTTGCTGATCCCGATATTTGGTTGTGCCATGGTTGTGCTGATTGCAGCACATATTGCCCCAGGGGTGCAAAACCTGGTGATGTCCTGGGAGCTATCCGTACATATGCTATTGAACATTTTGCTTTCCCAAAATTCCTCAGCTCAGCAATTAAGCAGCCGAGGTATCTTATTCCATTACTTCTAATTCCATTTATAATTTTGTTTTTTCTTCTCTACAACAATCTTGATGGTAACTTCTCCCAATTAAATGAAGGTACGGTTAGGTTTTCAAGGTTTCTGCCGCACGGTATTCTTGAAGCATTTTTCATAGGCGGTAACATTCTAATATTCGCATTCGCTGCAATAGGGCTATTTCGTTTCTGGAAAAACTTGAATTCAATTTCTCCACCTAAACAAAAGTCATCCTTTGTGGGAGTACTTTTTACTACCATAACTGATATCATGGCTCATAAAAAATTTAATACCTGTTCTACAAATTCATCAAGGTTCTGGGGACATTTATTAATCTTTTATGGATTCTTTGGAGCAATGTTGACTGCTGGTCTCGCTGTAGGTGCTCTTGTATTATATGACATGAACCCGATACCATTTTTTCATCCAATTAAAATATTAGGAAATCTTAGTGGTATTACAATGGTTGTCGGGTGTATTATTTTCACTGTTCACAGGTTAAAAACTAAAAGTGAAAAAGGCAGAAATACATATAGCGACTGGTTGCTTATTTCTTTTGTTTTTCTTGTTGCTATTACGGGATTATTAACACAAAGCATGAGATTGTTAGAAATTCCTTTCCTGGCATATAATATTTATTTCGTTCACATGGTTTTCATCTTTTTTCTGCTTTGGTATGCGCCCTATTCAAAGTTAGCACATATGTTTTACAGAACTTTGGCAATGGTATATCTGAAGATGAATAACAGAGATAAAAAAGCAGCAATTTTTATGAGCGTATTACTTATTACTTGCTTTATAAAATTGTAATGTGTTTTTGTTAATTTTTTATTTGATATTTGATACGTCTGGAGATTATAATTTTAATGCTGTAACTAAATTATGAAAACTAATAGATTTCAGGAGTTTATTACTAAGTATATCTTTAAAATTCCAGAAGAAGGAACTTCGCCAGAAAGATATAAAGCGCTCCGTAGAAACATCATAATCCTGATGATTCTTGTCACAGTTATTCCACTCTCCCTGATGGCAACCATCAATTACTACCAGTATCAAAAAAATCTTCGCGATGAAATCATCAATCCACTGAATGTATTGACCAATAAAACAAAACGTTCATTCGAGTTGTTTTTAGAAGAGCGTCTTTCCACCGTCAGATTTATTGCTTCAGCATATACTTTTAAGGAATTATCTGATCCGGTAATCCTCAACCGTATATTAAGCGTTTTAAAAAGAGAATTTGAAGGTTTTGTGGATTTGGGATTAATTAGCAGCAAAGGTAAACTTCTTTGCTATGCAGGACCTTATTCTTTCTTAGATAAGGATTATTCGCAACAGAGCTGGTATCACAGGGTACTTATAAGCGGTAGATATATCAGCGATGTATTTTTAGGATACCGGGAATTTCCTCACATTGCTATCGCTGTGCAAAACCTTACGGATCCTAATTGCTGCTGGATATTACGGACTACAATAGACACAAGGAAATTTGATGATTTAATAGCTACGCTAGAACTTGATGCAGAGAGCGATGCATTTCTGACAAATAGGGGAGGTGTTTTACAGACAAATTCTAAATTTTATGGAAAAGTTTTAGAATCTTGCCAGCTGAAAATTCCTAATGGTGGCCAGGGAACCTTTGTTACAGAAAGTCAGGATAAAAATGGTCGTGACATCTTTATCGCATATTCTTATTTAGTTGAACCTGAATACACTCTCGTTTTAGTTAAACCAAGTTCTTTAATTTTAAAAACTTGGTTTACTTTCAGAACAGAAATATTTTTTATCTATCTCGCCAGTGTTTTGATAATTGTGTTATTGGTTTATAAAATTACAGATGCCCAGGTTAATCATATAAAAAAGGCTGATGAAAAACGGGAACTGGCATTCAGAGAATTAGAGCACTCTCAAAAACTTTCTTCCATAGGACGACTTGCTGCAGGAGTAGCCCACGAGATTAACAATCCTTTGGCCATAATAAGTCAGAAAGCGGGTCTTATGAAAGATCTTATTGAGGGAAGCCCGGATTTTAAAAAGAAACCAAAATTTATTGATCTAACAGATGCCATCATAAAATCAACTGACCGATGCAGTACGGTTACTCATAGACTTCTTGGTTTCGCCCGACGAATGGATATTGAATACGAAGATTTAGGAGTAAACGATGTATTGCAGGAAGTGATTAGTTTCCTTGAAAAGGAAGCGATGCATAGGAATATTAAAATTGAATTGCAACTGGATGAAAATCTTCCAAGAGTTTCCTCTGACCGCGGACAACTACAACAAGTTTTCCTGAACATCTTATCAAATGCATTTGCAGCAGTAACCGATAGCGGAAATATTATTATCCGCACCTGGGACGAGGATGCAGACAAAGTCGGAGTTTCAATTCAGGATGATGGCTGTGGTATGTCAGAGAAAGACTTAGAAAATATCTTTGAACCATTTTTTACAACAAAGAAAGGTTATGGAACTGGTTTAGGACTTCCAATAACTTATGGGATTATTAAGAAAATGGGTGGAAAAATAAAAGTAGAGAGTAAGCAAGGGAAAGGATCAACATTTACGATTTATTTGCTAAAGGTACCTAAAAAAGTTCCGGATGCTTAGCATGGCTGATATACAAGTTTTAATAGTAGATGATGAAGAAGAGTTAGCTTTAACCATTGCAGAAAGGTTGGAGATCAGAGGTATTCGAACTCAGACTGCTTCGGATGGTGACCAGGCTCTTAACTTAATTAAAACACAACTTCCTGATGTTGTAGTCTTGGATCTTATGATGCCTGGTATTGGAGGGCTTGAAATTTTAAAACAAATTAAATCCTTAGATCAAAATATCCCAGTTATACTTCTTACAGGGTACGGATCAAAAGAAAGAAGCATTGAAGGAATGAATTTAGGTGCATTCGATTATGTATTGAAACCCTGTAACCTTGACGATTTAATCGGTAAAATACAAGAGGCAGCAAAGCTTAAATAGAAGTATTGGTAAGGATATGTTATGAATGAAAAAGAAATAAAATTTATCGGTAAAATCACTGCCGGTGTTACCCATGAAGTTAATAATGTTCTGGCAAGTATCAGGGAACTTTCAGGACTAATGACAGATATTCTTTCAATCACAGATGCAACTTCTTTCCCGCGAAAAGAAAAATTTCAAACGTCATTACAAAAAATTCAAAACCAGGTTCAACGAGGGATAAAATTAACCTGCCAGTTAAATAAATTTTCTCACCTCTCTGATAATATCAAAACTGAAGTGGATTTGAATGAATTAGTTGAGCACATCATTTTTTTGACTGAAAGATTTGCAAGGATAAAAAATATAACATTAAAAATTCAACCATCAATCAAATCCATAACAATTAATAGTAACCCGTTTCTCTTGCAGATGGCTCTATACAATTGCATTTTATATTTATTGAATCGAATGGTTGACGGAGGCGAGATCAGCATTTGTCCACAGAAAAAAGCAAGTGAATGTTTATTAATTATTAGTTATAAAGGAGAGGGAACAGATACGTCAACAATTTTTAAGGATGCTTCATCATCAGAAGAATTGTTGTCTTTGAATTCAATTATGGAAAGTTTAAATGGAGTTTATGAATTAGATGAATCAAACACAGCTATTATAATAAAATTGCCATGTAATAAATAAAATCTAGATTTTTTGAACTCTATTAGAGCTCTAAAAATTTTAGAAAACAAAAGATTATTGTTTAACTAAGCAGGGATAATATAATACTTCGCATATCAAGGAAAATATAATATGGAAAAAATAAAAATTCTATTAGTTGATGATGAAAAGGAGTTTGTAGAAACATTATCAGAGCGAATCAGAATGCGTGACCATGATTCTGAAGTTGCATTAGATGGTGAACAGGCATTAAAGAAAATGGATGATGATCTTCCTGATGTGGTAGTTCTCGATCTTAAAATGCCGGGTATGGATGGGATGGAGGTTCTCAGGAGAATCAGGAAAGCTTATCCAAAAGTTCAGGTTATTATGTTAACAGGACATGGTTCTGAAAAGGATGAAGAAGAAGCCCGTAAACTGGGTGCCTTTGAATATCTTCAGAAACCTGTTGAAATTGAAACACTAATGAAAAAAGTTAAAAAAGCCTATAAGAGTAAATTCGAAAGCACTATGATGGCGGCAACCTTTGCTGAAGCCGGTGAATTTGATACTGCTAAAGAAATCAGGGACAGAGATGAAGAGGAGGATATGCTTAACAATGATAAAAAAAAATCAAAATGAATTATTAAATCGGTATTTGAAATGAAAATAAAAGTTTTACTTGTTGATGACGAAAAAGATTTTATCGAATCATTGGCTGAACGACTTCAGCTAAGAGATTTTGATGTAACAACTGCACTAAACGGGAATGATGCAATCAATTTAGTAAAGGATAGTGATTATGATGTTATCGTACTTGATGTGAAAATGCCTGGTAAAGATGGTATAGAAACATTAAAAGAAATAAAAAATATAAAACAACTTCCCCAGATTATTATGCTTACAGGGCATGCAACGGTTGAATCAGCAATTCAGGGGATGAAATTGGGTGCTTATGATTATATAATG